>CAZOYZ010000135.1:0-11511 GCA_964584045.1 uncultured Prolixibacteraceae bacterium
CTAATTCTGCAACCTCCCTGCCCTGCCTGATCCGGTCGGCCATGCCAATACCGTCACGGATGTTTCCCGCCAGGATCAGTCCCGGGAATGTTCGTTCAAGTTCAGTAACAGCCCTGAGTTTTTCTTCCGATTCCAAACCATATTGCGGAATAGCATGCTGGTAACGATTGATAACAAACAAATCGGGGGTCCACTTTGTTAGGCGGAACATCGATTTTATCTCTTCAGAAACAATTTTTGCGATCTCCTCATCGTTTAAGTTGATCATTTCCGGTTTCCGCACCCCTCCCACGAAGGTCGAGATCAGTGCACCGCCGGAAGGCGCCCTTTCCGAAAGAAAGGAAGACAGAAAAAGGGTTCCAAGTATCTGCCGGTTTTCACAGAACGGGACCAAACCGCCAAAAGCGTTCAGTTTCACGCCGTCCCATTTTTTAAATCCCACAGAAACCTGCACCACCCGGGCATAATTCAAACACTCGATTTTTGCGCGGATGTTCTCGGGTAAGAATTCAAAAATCTCTTTCAGTGCATAACTTCCCACCGTAGAAATAACCTGGTCAAAATGTTGAATTTCTCCATTATAGCGGATATCATACCCGGACGGAGCCGGTCTGACTGCAAGGTTTTTTACGTTCAGACGAATATGTTCCTTCCCGGTTTTGGTCACAAGGGCCGTGATGAGATTCGATAATCCGCCTTTCACAGAAAAGACCTCGCGGGTCGCTTTCTTTTCACGCTCAGTCTTGGGTTCCCTGGCCTTTTTTAGGGCTCCGCCGATAAAGCTGCCGTATTTTTGTTCGAGGTGATACAGCTTTGGAAGCGCATACCTGGGTACCAGTTGTTCAGGGTCGCCCGCATAGATCCCTAAGACAAAGGGGTCCACGGCATATTTCAGAAAGCTGTCGCCCATTCTCCTTCTCACCATGTTTGCCAGGGTCTCATCAGGATCGGTTCCCGGTTTACGGAAAGGTTCTCCAAGTAGCCGTAGTTTATCGGTGAAAGTGAACAAAGGAGTGGAAATGCCCCCGGTCAGTCCAGACGGCAGGGAATGCCAGCGATTGTCTTTCCAGATCCACCGGTATTTGGCCGCTTCATCAGCCACTTCAAGCGTGCACCGGTCGCTTAGGTCTTCCAGCAATTCAACTGCTTCGGGAGTCCCCAGCACTCCTGTGCTTGGTCCGTTTTCATAAATAAATCCGTCCCGGCTGACAGAACGGATCACCCCTCCCGGTCTGTCCGACTTCTCAAACACGGTTATGTCAACACCTTTTTTCTTCAGATAGTATGCCGTTGTTAACCCGGTAAGCCCGGCTCCGATTACCGCAATGTTCATAGCGCGAAGATTATAAATTGAAACAGTTATCTGGTTAAATGGTTAAAATGGAACAGAGAACAGAGCACAGAGTTCGATAAGATCCCCTATGCTCTTTGCCCTATGCCCCATGCTGTTTTATGTCTTAAGCCTGTCTTCATACCGATTTCGAATATTTCCTGCTCAGATCCCCGATATGAATGTCAAAAACAGCCGCAATATTCCTCAGGAAAAAACGGCCGATATCGTAGATGGTCAGATCGTCATTGGTGTAATCCAGTAATCCGTCATTCCGGAAAGGGTCCAGTTTTTCATTCCTGAAATTCAACAAAGTCTTCACATCTTCAGGGTTCATTCCAAACCTGTCTGCAACCTGCTTCCACGATAAATACTGGTTGCACATGATCTCGTTGATTATTTCACGAATCATTTTCTCGATATGGGATAATGTGTATCCCTTTTCGATCCGTACCTGTCCGCCTTGTACCGACTGAATATAATCCTTCACGGTTCTCGCATTCTGGGCATAGACGTTTTCAAGCTGACTAATGCCGGTAACACCAAATGCATAGACCTGTCCGGTCGTATCGCGCGTACAGTAACCCTGAAAATTACGATGAAGTGTCCTGTTTTCCAATGCTTTGGCCAGTTCGTCGGTTGGCCGGGCATAATGATCCAGCCCGATGGGGACATAACCGGCCCGTTTCATCTGTATCCACGCATTTTCAAACATCTTCACTTTTTCCCCGGGAGAAGGCAGGCCATATTTTTCCAGCTTCTGCTGCGCCTTTTTCACCCAGGGAACATGGGCATAGGAAAACGTCACCAGACGGTCGGGCGCAATTTCAACAGCACGGTCAATAGTTTCGGCAAAAGAACCAGGCGATTGAAAAGGTAATCCGTAAATAAAGTCAAGATTCACCGATAATCCAGGGTGTGAACGGGCCATTGCACAAAGCTCAGCCACAGGAACGGCGGGCACTTCGCGCCTGACGGCGTTCAAAACGTCTTCCCGGAAGTCCTGGACACCCAGGCTGATCCTGTTAAAGCCAAATGTCGCCAGTTTTTCGATATATCGCTCATCCAGATGAGCAGGATTGCATTCCACGGCAATCTCCGGATGATCGATAAACTGAAATTCCGATCTTAAAAGAGCCATGATCTCACCAATGTATTCCGGAGGCAGCACGTTAGGCGTCCCTCCGCCCCAGTGGATTTGGGAGACTTTTCTGTGACGGTCCAGCAGAGGAATGATCATCCTAAACTCTTTCTTCAAGGCCTGCATGTAGTCATGCATGAGTTCCATATTCCTCGTGATATGCGTGTTGCACCCGCAATACAGGCAAAGCTGCGTACAAAAGGGAATATGAATATAGATCGAAATGTTCGCAGGTTTTTCCCGGTTGGATTGTTCGACGGCTTTCAGGTAAGTGGCTGTGCCAAAGTCAGCACCAAAAAAATTAGCCGGCGGATAACTGGTGTAACGCGGGACCGGTATATTATATTTCTCTATGAGTTCAAAAGGTATTTTCATCCGGATTTTCAATTTTTCTTGCCCAAAGATACGATATTATTATATCGTAAATGGCTTCTGGTTTTCGAAGCCGGGATCCGGACGACCATAGGCCAGGTAGTTGGGCGACTGGTATGCCGGCAGCAGGGACTGGATCTGTTTATGGAAGATCCGGTAATTCCTGTTGAACTGTCCTCCGTTCCATACCCTTTTCAGCGCTCCTGTAAAAGCGCCGTTAAAGGTGCCGTCGTAGGAATATTGATTGTCCTGGCAGCCTGAGATCAGGATCATACTGGCCCGGATATCGGTGGCAGAGATCTTTTTTTGTTTTTGCAAGAGACGGTCATAAAAGTCACGGTTGCTGCTGTAGGTGGACAGTGCGTGCTGGCTGTCCATAAATCGTGGCGGAGATTCGCTGAATACGACCATGTTGTTGGTCGCTTCCTTCACAATGGTTCCGCTGTGGCAACTGTCGGACGTGACCAGTATTCTTATTCCCTCCCCGAATCCCATCCACAGTTCATTTAATTCGTCGTCAAGCAATTCACCATCGAACAGGCACCAGGTTTCGTCCTGTCCGTCCGGTTCATCGCCGTTCAGGTCGGGCAGTTGTCCGCCATGTCCCGAATAGGAAATGTAAAAGATATCACCCGGCTTCAGGCTGTCTGCGGCCTGACTGATCGATTTTTTTACATTTTCACGGGTAGCGTGTTCGCGTAATAACAAAGACGTCTCAAACTTTTGCGCAGCAGCGATCCGCTCCATATCCGTTGCATCATTCTCGCAGGCATTCAACTGACCGTCCCAGCCATTGTAATGACCGGGATCAATAAAATTAAGTCCGATGTGTAAAGACATTCCCCTGGCCATAGTTAACAAGTTTAATGAATCTGTTTATCAGCCAATTTACAAAAAAAACTCTTTGGTTGAGCCAAAGAGTTTTTTGTTCTTCACATCCTATGCGCAATTTTCGCAGTTTTTTTGGACGATGAGCTGATTACAGTTTTGGTTCCCACCCTGGCTCATACTCCCTTGACCACAGCTTCATGGCCTCCCGGTCATAGATCATCCCGCTTTCGGCATCCACTTCGAATGATTTGCTGATACGATAGGAAATATTGGCATAGTGCACCAGCATTTGGCTGACAGCTCCCACGTCAATAGGCGAATTGAGTTTATCCGATTTTCCGCGGATATTGTCGAAGAAATTCACGATGTGGAAATCGGTCATGTCGCCTCCTCCACCCAACACATTCCCGGCTTCATTTCCCGACGATTTACTGTCGCGAACCAGTTTACCTGCCCGGTCAAACAGTTTATATCCGCCCCGGTCCACATAGACCGAACCTTCCGTACCGTAAATGATCGTGCCTCGGTCGGTGCCGTATGTTTTGTATCCGTTCCGGCTTTTCCCGTCCCAGACAATGATCTTTTGATCAGGGAACCTGAATGTGGCGTGCATGGTATCGTACATTTCCCAACCGTCGTTCAGGAAGTGACGTTTGGCGGCCTGCACATCCACGTGTTCCGGATACTTTACCTGTAATGCCCAGCGGGCGACGTCCAGTTCATGAGTGGCGTTATTTCCTGTTTCGCCCGTCCCCCAGTTCCAGCCGTACCAGTGCCAGTTATAATCCCAGGTATCGTGCATGTATTCCACACGGGGAGCCGGTCCCTGAAAGAGATCCCAGTCAAGTCCTTCGGGAACAGGCGCTTGGCGGGGTACGACCACCTCGCCACGCTGATTGGAATAAAACGCCACAGCACGGTAAGGATCGCCAATTACGCCACGATGGATCTCACCGATAATTTCGATGGATTCTTTGGATGAACGCTGCTGGTTACCCATCTGGATCACTTTGCCGTATTTTTTCTGAAAGGCAACAAGCAATTCGCCCTCGCGCGGATTATGGCTGCACGGTTTTTCAATGTAGACATGCTTGCCCGCTTCCATGGCCATCCAGGTTCCCGGGGCATGCCAGTGGTCGGGAGTCGCATTAAAAACGGCATCCACCTTTTTGTCGGCAAACACTTCGCGGATATCGTTTACCAAAGCCGCTTCGCCGGTCACTTTCCCACTCAAATCTTTAGCCACTTTTTCCCGTTGCTTTTTCATCACATCGCAGATATAGGCCAGATCGACATTGTTGGCAGGATTTTTTATGGCATCGTAATAAGCGCCTACCCGTCTGCCGCACCCCATCAGGGCTACCTGAAGCCTGTCGTTGGCCCCTATGATCCGTGAATAGCTTTTTGCCGACATTCCCATGGCCGTTCCTCCCACCGTCATTCCCGCAGCCCCGGCCATTGTTTTTTTAAGAAAATCTCTCCTGTTTGAACTCATTTTTAATACTCTTTGATCCTTGATTTAACGCTTCTTGTCTGGATAGTTGTGTCTATTTAATTTCCCTGACCTTAATACTTCTGAAATGTACCTCATTTCCGTGGTCCTGAAGCAGGATATGACCGGACTGCCAGGATCCGAAACCTTCCCATTGCACATATTTACTTCTTGCCACCAATGCATAAAATGCCTGGGTTCCGCGTTCATATTCCAGTACTTTCCTGTTGTTCAGCCAATGTTCCACGTGGGCGCCGGTAAAATCGGAAGCTTCCAGACTGTTTCCCTTCAGCCATTCTTCGTGACGGGTTCCGCAAACAAGAATGCGGGCCTGGTTCCATTCACCGGGCTTTTTGACTATTTTGTTCGGATGAGAAGGGATCAGGTCATAAAGTGAAGCCATGGTCCGGTTATTGGCGGCTCCCAATTTGGCATCAGGGTGTTTGGCGTCGTCCAGGATCTGGTATTCCAGGCCAATGGCCGACTGATCCGTGCCGTATTTTTCCGTGATGAAATATTTAATCCCGCTGTTGGCGCCTTCCGTGATCATAAAATCCAGCTTTAACTCAAACGCCGGGTACTCATCGATGGTCACAATATCACCCCCGTTACCGGCTTCGGCGCCACTGGCTGCTTCCACGATCAGTTCTCCGTTTTTGACCGCCCAGCCTTTGGAAGGGAAAGCTTCTTTTCCTGCACCTCTCCAGCCACCGGTCGTTTTGCCGTCAAAAAGGAGCTTCCATCCCTGGGCCCGTTCCTGGGGAGATAAGTTATTCGGGATCAGGTTCACTACCGGGATATCCGTCCAGGGGCTCTGTTTCAGGTTTTCCGTTTGGACCCGGATGTTCTTCCAGCGGATCTGATGGCCTGCATCCGAAGCATCACGAATTCCGTGGACCTGCAGGGCGATAAATCCCTCGGCGGTCATGTCGTCGATCAGGTCGGCACAGGGAATTCCATTCACCCAGGTCCGGATGGAATTTCCTATCGCTTCGATGCGGTAATGATTCCACTCGCCTTTTCTGAAAGCAGTCCTCCCCACCGGATTCATATCCATCGGGTACAGCCACCCCCTGCGTCCTTCGTCGTAGATGCCCCCGCTCCAGGCCCTGTCGGCCGGATCGACCTCGCACTGGTAGCCATGTACCCTGCCATTGTTATAATCGGGTTTACTCAGGCTCCGGAACTGGATCCCCGAGTTCATCCGGTTGTCGACCAGCAGTTCAAGTTCCAAAATAAAGTCGCCGTAAGTTTTCTCTGTAGCCATGAACGAATTAGGTGTGTTTGCCACTGTGGTGCCGACAATCTCTCCGTTCACCACTTCATATTTGGCCTTGCCGTTCAATTGTTTCCACCCGGTAAAGTCTTTTCCGTTAAAAAGGCTTGTCCAGCCTTCTTCCGCGTTGGCGAATAAACATGAGCCGGCCAGCATCAATACCAATGAAAAATGTTTCATGTTTTATTTGGATTAAGTGAGTAATAATTAAATTTCTTTTCTTTGTCACAGTTATTCCCCGAAGTTAATTATTTCTTATTTTTAAGGTATCTTTGTTCGCTGTAAACTGGTTTTATAACGGTTATAAAGACGTTAAACCAAAACTCAATCACATTGGACAAGAACCTGATCAATAAATATCTGCAAAAGATACTTCAAAGCAGGCAATTCAGCAAGTCTAAAATCAGTTGCGACCTGCTCGGTTACCTCGTCAATGCATCCATCGAAAATAAAAACCCGAAAGAATACACGATCGGCATTGAGTTATTCGGTAAGAATTACGGGGATGAGGTGAAGCAGGATTCAAACATCCGGGTGTATATTCATAATATGCGGAAAAAACTGCACGAGTATTACGAAGAAGAAGGAAGCAAAGATGCAGTTGTTTTTGTTCTTGAGCGTGGAAAATATAAAATTCATTTTAAGACCAGAAAAGAATACGAATCCGGGAAGCCCAAAACATTTTTTTACTCTTTTCTCGTCTCTCTCGGACTAACGGCGATCTTTGCCGGCTTGTTCTTTTTGAAAGGCAGTGACCGTGAAGATGAGTATCCGTGGAAGGGGTTGCCGGTTTGGCAGGAATTTGCAGATAACGGCAAGGGAACGCTTTTGGTGCTGGGCGATTACTTTGTCTTCAGCGGGACCTTGCCGTCGGGTAAAGAAGGTATTTACAGGGATTTTTCCATTAATTCGGCAGAAGATTTTGAAAAGCTGTTGAATGAAAAACCTGAACTTGGCAAAACGGTATCGCGGTCTCACCTCACCTATCTGTCGAAAATGTCAGTGTTTTGTGAAAGTGACATTTATAAGGTTTTTGCCCGGACAGGCGCAGATATCCAGGTGAAATTGCTGTCGGACATCCAACCGTCCGATCTCAAGTCAAATAACATCATTTTTATCGGGAACTATAAGAATATGGGAATTTTTGGAAATGTGATCAGGGAGATGAAATTTTCGTTTGGCATCGCCAATTCATCAATCCAGTATATCTTTTCCAATGATCCCTGCGCACAGGTTTATGAAGCTCCCGGCGACGGTCTGACGGAGGAGGATTTTGCCCTGGTGGTCCATACTCCCGGTTACGACGGCAACCGCTTCCTGTTTTTTCTGTCGAGCCGGGATATCGGGAATATCTCGATTGTCAGCCAATTGACCAATCCGGTCTATCTGGAACAGTTTGCCGAAGAACAGCTTAAGCCCTTGAAGAAAAGCGACTTTAAGGCGCTGTATAAGGTTCAGGGCATCAACAAGACCGATCTTTCCTTCGAACTGATCCGGGTGGAATAGGACATTGATTATTGATTATTGAATCTTACGACTTCCCGTCAATATCTCTCCGGCACAAATGTCTGGGATGAAATTGGCGGACGCACGTACCCTTTGCCCTCTTTCCGTGCCGGGAGTACAATTTTTTCCTCCTCCAGTTCCTGATACGGGATCATAGTTAACAAATGGCTGATACAATTCAGGCGCGCCCTTTTCTTGTCGTCGGCAGGTACCACATACCAGGGAGATTGTTTGGTATCGGTGTACCTGAACATTTCATCTTTGGCATGGCTGTACTCGATCCATCTTTCACGTGATTCCAGGTCCATAGGACTTAACTTCCAGCGCTTTAACGGATCATTGATCCTGGATTGGAACCGGTGTTCCTGTTCTTCATCCGAGACCGAAAACCAGTATTTGACTAGGATGATCCCCGACCGGATCAGCATCCGTTCAAATTCGGGACAGGTACGCATAAATTCCTCATACTCTTCATCGGTGCAAAACCCCATTACCCGCTCCACTCCTGCCCGGTTATACCAGCTCCGGTCGAACAGCACTATTTCACCGCCCGCCGGCAAGTGGGTCACGTAACGTTGAAAATACCATTGCGTCTTTTCCCGTTCCGTCGGCGTTCCCAATGCGACCACCCTGCAAATCCGTGGATTTAACGGTTGCGTAATCGTCTTGATCACTCCTCCTTTTCCTGCTGCATCGCGGCCTTCAAACACGACGACTACCTTTAGCTTTTCATGTTTAATCCAATCCTGAAGCTTCACCAGTTCGATCTGAAGTTTCTCAAGTTCCCTGTTGAAGACTTTGTCTGTGATCCGCCGGGAGTCTTTTTCTTTTGGCTCTACATTTTGAATGCTCGCTGTATCATCCATAAGCGCATAAGTTTATGTTTCCTCCTCCTCATACGACATTTATGGCATAGAGTTAAATTTTATGCTTTATTTATTCCTGATTTTTAAAAACAGTGGCAACCAGATCAGGATTGGGAGAAGATGCCAAAAAACTGAAATTAAGTACTGCTATTTTTATTCATCCTTTATACATCGGACAGATAAACCAGCGCTTTTTTCAATAGGATATCTCATTATGAATTTATTGGCTGAAGGATACAAACCATTTTTACTATTGTCAAAACCTCGCCTGACAGCAAGAATTTTTCCAACCCTGGTATCCTTTTCATCAGATGTCCAAAAAAATATGAGCTCACCCTCTCCAAAAAATTTCGCTCCTCTATCAAAGCCTTTCCCCTGGAGTATAATTCCCGCAGGAATAGCACAAAAACCAAATTCGTCAGTCCCTTTTACTTCATCATCCCAAGACCGGATACTTTTCAGTTTTTCTCCAACGTCTCCGCGGTTTTCCTGCATAAGCTCTATCTCTTCCATTTTCATCCCAATGAATTTTTCTAACGCTTTCCATTCTGAATCGGAAGGAAGATGCCAGCCTGCGGGACATGATGCCAATGCTGATGCATAATTGTAAAGTACTCCGTATTTCTTATAGTAAGGGGTGGCCTTTGCTTCATCAATATTATTCCCCTCATAGCCGGGAACAAACTGGTATGGCGTTCCAAGGGCCCGCATATCGTACTTACTATTCTTTACGGGATGGGTTTGCTTGTCGAAAATCGAATAAACAGCTGGAAGATAAGCCAGGTTTTCCGCCATCCAGACTTGTTTTCCGATTTTAACCCACTTGTATTGCTTCCCATCACGAGCATCTGTAAAAGTACCTTTATCCTGAGCACAAAGAATGGTACAAACGAATAACAGTATAAATAGCGTTGTGATTTTCATATGTTTATTGTTTCAATTTAACCGTGTATAATTTGCGTACTAAACTTCATCACTTTTCTAAAAGACATCAACGTATGGAACTCGCCAAATAAACATTACCTTGGGCGCAAACTGTGGTCTACATGGCTCGTTTCATACGCTGATTATTTAGGGTTATTATCTTGTTTTTTCAGTCGAACTGAGTTATGCTGTTTTGTCATATTTTAATTCCACTTATATCATATTCAATTACTTTAATCGAGGGGGTATTTACTAAGCAATACAGCTTCATGTTTTTAGAGTCAACAACAAAAGACAGAATCCTATGGTCAAGTTCAATCTTTCTGATCGGTTTTCCATGCCATGAGAAGCAGTAAATTTTATTTGGGAAAATCTCATCTGGCATCTCCCCTTTTTTAATTTCAATTCCTGCGTAGGATGCCCATATCTCATTGGGTAAAGCTTTAATATCCCTGTAAGTAAAAAATAATGGATCTAAGGGGAATGTGCTTCCTACTCCTGTATTACGAGGCTTAACAGTCGTTTCAATCCCATCTGGTCCGCTCAATAAACAGATTATATCTCCTTTATCTGAGTATATCTCCAACACATCGACATCAAGATTTGCCAAAGCTACATACTTACCATCAGGAGAGGCTGTAATCTTGGTCTGAAATACAACATTAGGCAATATCCCGTCACCCTCACTATGATTAATATTTTTGGGGAAACCACCTGCTTTGCAGATAAGATCTCCTTTCCGGTTAAAGTACGCAACCCTATCCCTGGTAAAAGGTGTACCAACAAATAAGTCATTTGTGAGCGCAACGAATTTTCCAGCCTGTATCCCCATATTCAACTCCTCTGTTATACCAAAGAATCCCAGTGTGTCTATTTTAAGGCGAAGCATTTTTCTCAAAGCAGGCTCATGGAGCCAAACATCATTATTAACGACAGAAATTTTTGAAATATGAATACATTCGTTGGGCCCACGGCCTTTTCTTACTATTTTTTGAACTGTCCCCGTATTTATATTGAGAATCTTTACGAGATAATCTGATTGGGAATCCAAAAATATGAGGTAACCCTTGGGATGATATTCGATACTGACAGGATTGATAAGGAACGTATCTTCTATATTTACCGACCTGCTCTTATCTAATTTATCAAGAGGAAGTGACTGATCTGTAAATGCCACTGTCGATTTTTCAGTTGAAGTACATGAATGTATGAATACAATTACAAAAAGCCAGGAAAATTGTTTATAAATGTTTTTCATTTTACGGTTTTTATACTGTAGTTTACTTTTTTCGTTTGCCAATGTTACCTGATTTTTAAAAACAGCGGCAACCAGATCAGGATGGCGACGATGGAAAAGATCAGTCCGCCCATGGCCCCTGCGGCAAAGGCGAACCAGAACACTTCTTTCTGGCCCGACCACACGAAAGGCACCAGCCCCAGCACCGTCGAAATGATCGTCAGAAACACCGGGATGATCTTCTGGTTAAAGGCTTTCAGGTAAATCTTTAAACTGTCTTTCTTTCCCTTGTCCCTGCAAAAATGATTGTAGTCGTTGATGATGTACAGTCCGGCATTCACAGCAATTCCCGATAAAAGGATGAACGAGGCGAAGCCTCCCTGGTCGAAGTTAAAATCAAACAGGTAAAAAGTCAGGAAGACCCCGGTAAACGATACCGGGATCATAAAGATAATGGCAAACGGCTGTCGAAGTGATTCCAGCAGGATCGAACAGATAAAATAAATGATCACGATCACCAGCAGGATCAGCAGGTA
>CAZOYZ010000136.1:0-3599 GCA_964584045.1 uncultured Prolixibacteraceae bacterium
ATATGCGGATCCCTTACGATATTTCAATTGCATCGTTCGATGACATTGATCTTTTCAGGTTCTCCTTTCCTCCGGTCACTTCCGTCAGTCAACCCAAAGAAGAGATCGGGAGGGTGGCCTTCGAGGTGCTTTTAAATCAGATCAATGACCGCCAGGCGGAGCTGCAACAGATTATTTTACCCGTAAAGCTGAACATCAGGGAGTCCTGCGGGAGCTCCATGAAAAAGTTATTTTACTGATGTTGCAAATATCTTCTTGAAATGCTGATTTTGAGACCACTTCGAAAAGTCCAAATACGAAAACGTCATTGCGAACGAAGCAAAGCAATCTGTTCATTAACAGGAGATTGCTTCATCCGCTTCGCTCCTTTGCAAGGACGATACGACTCTCGGACTCATTCCTTCTTCATTGTAAAATCAATGACCCCACCATTCATCATTTCACGATGGCTGATCCGGTAGTCCCGGTATTTTTTTCCATTCCATGTAATCGACTGGATGTATGGATTTTCATCGCTGTTTTCCGGTGAATTTAGAAGAAGTTTTTTTCCATTTTCGAAGGTTATTGTTATTTTTCTAAACATCGGAACGCCCAGCACATATTGATCGGTTGCCGGGCAGACAGGGTAAAAACCCATCATGGTGCACACCAGCCATGCCGACATTTGTCCCGCGTCCTCGTTGCCGCTTAGTCCCCCTGGACCTGTTCCGTATTCTTCCCGTGCGATCTTCCTTACCCATTCCTGTGTTTTTCGGGGATTGCCGGCTATTGCAAAAAGGTAGGGCGCCTGCTGGTCGGTTTCGTTGCCGTGCCAGTAGTGTCCGTCATCAAAAAAAGTGTCAAGGCTTTTTAAGAAGGCTTTCCGTCCCCCCATCAATTTAATCAGTCCCGGAATGTCGTGCGGGACGTACCAGGTGTATTGATAAGGTGTCCCTTCACAAATAAAACTGGCTTTTGAATATGGATCAAACGGCTCAATCCAGCGACCGTCAGCATACCGGCCACGAACATAATTGGTTTGTGAATCAAAGACGTTTCGGTAATTCTGCGACCGTTTCATCAATGTGACATAATCGTCATTTTTGCCAAGGCATTTTGCGAACTGCGCAAGGGCAAAATCATCAAAGGCATACTCCAGCGTACGTGAAACCTGTTCATTTTTATGAAAAGCTTCCGGAACGGGGTCTTCGAGCGGAATGTAGCCGTATTTCAAATAGCTGGACAAGGCACGGCGTCCTTTCCCATCAAGGTATTCTTCATTTGATGGATGTTCAAAGGCATTCCGGCGCATGTATTTCCATGCCGTTTCTGTATCGAAATCGCTGATTCCTCTGACAGACGCATCTGAAATCATGGTGCTGACATGGTCGCCGATCATGGCAGCGGTATAATTTCCCCAGGCCGGGAAAATAGGCATCCAACCACCCTGCTCTGCTTTGACAATCAGTGATTTCACCATATCGAGGCTGCGTTTGGGTTCCAAAAGCGTTAAAAGCGGGTGTAACGCGCGGTAGGTGTCCCACATGGAGAAATCGTCATAATAAACAAAGCCTTCCGCTTTGCGGGTGGTGGTATCCTGCGCAAATCCCGGGTAACTTCCGTCCACATCGCTGGCGGCACGCGGCAACTGAAAACAGTGGTAAAGGGCGGTGTAAAATTTAATTTTATCCTCCTCCGAATCACCTTCAACGTCAATCCGGCCCAGGGTTTGGTTCCAGTCCGTTTCGGATGCCTCACGAACCGATTCAAAATCCCAGCCGGTAATTTCGTGGTCGAGGTTATGGCGGGCAGCCTCAATGCCGGTAAACGAAGTGCCAACTTTCATCTGAATGGTTTTTTCTTTTCCGAAACTGATCACCATTTGTTGCGGGTGAATGGTTTGCGGCAATACCCGAAAGGGCTGATCGAACCGGATGACAAAATAACCGCTGAATCCGGCGGGCTGACCAATTCCCTGGTAGATGCGATGAACGGGGTTGTACCCGGCAATCTCGTTCCGCCCGGTGTCGAACCAGATTTTTCCTTCCATTTCATCGCTGTTTGAACGAATCTGCAGGTAATTTTCTTCCTCTCCGAAACAGGTAAAACGGAACATCCCTGAGCGGATGCTCCCGGTCAATTCAGCCTGAATATTAAAGCTTTCGAGTGTCACCCTGTAATAAGCAGGCGTGGCTGTTTCATTTTCGTGGCTAAAATGGGAAACCGGCGATTTCGTCAGCGTGTCAATCCGGTCGGTTGAAAAAGGCATCACGGTCATGCTGCCATAATCCTGCGTGCAGCTTCCGCTCATCCAGTGACTTCCGCGGAAACCGGTCATCAATTCGTCCATGTAATAATAGGGCGAAATACACTTCATTTCGGTGGTGCGTGTTTCGGGTGTCCATTGTGTCATCCCAAAAGGGCGGCCAACGGCAGGGAAAGTCTGGCCTTTGAGTTCCGACCCCGCTTCACTGTGTTTAAGAGCGCTTTCAGTATTGGCAGGGGCAGTTCCAATCAGCGGATCGACATACTGCACCGGCATTTGTGCGAATGTTTTTCCCGGCGTATCGACCGCGCAACCGGATTTATCAGCGTTGACGGTAAGCGGGCGATTGCATTGCCTGTTCGCTTCGCTGTCGCCGGGTTTGGCGTTTGCAAGTAAACTCAAAGCGATGAATGCCGTTAGAAATGTCAAGGTTGTCTTCATTTTAAGAGCGATGTGTTCTTGGTGAATGAAAAATGTTGTTATTTACCTGGGTGCTAAATTTACAAGAACTTCCGAAAACTACTCCTGATTGTCGAAAAAATTACTTATCAGATTCAAGGATCAGCAAAAAGTCATACTTTCCCGAAGCATTTGGTCCCGGAGGCAAAAAATCATATTCGCCCTTATTCGGAAGCCGGGCTGCCAATGGAATTACATTCCCGTTTACCGGATCAAACCATCGGCCTCTCACTGTCCCTGAAAATTTTGACAAGTCGACCGTAAGTTTACCTTTGTCCGGGAAATAGGCGACAGCCAGGGTTCCTTTTGGATCGAAGGCTACCGAGATATAATGTTCACCGCCGAAGTTTCCAAACCCTTTTATTCCCATATCGTGATTTTGGTCGGGCACCAGTGTCCACCAACTGATCTCAGAAAGCAGTGAATGAAGGTTTTTTACCACCAAGCTGTTTGGGTCGTCCATTGCATATTGCCATCCGTCGATAAATGGAAAGATATTTTTGTGCCCTATCGCATGGCCGGTAATGCCACAGGTTAATCCCCAAAGCGGATTTCTGCGGATGGCATGAAATTGTTCCTTACTGTCTTTGAACGTATAATTGAACGAACCCCCCTCATAAAATCCTTCTCCTAAAATGATTGGTTTCATTGGTTTTAAATTGTAGGCATGGATGAACTGCACAGGTGCGTATGCATCGAGTCGCGGGCAGTGGTACGGGTCGTAGCAATAAGCCATGTTGAAATCGTGCCAGGGCTCGCGATGAAAGAGCATCGAACTGGAGGTGCTGGTCCCGTCCGAGTAGCGGCCGCCGTGATAACTCAGCAAGTGTTTTTTGTCAATCGAATGGATGGATTCCGCCAACGCCTGTTGAGCATCCATGTGATTTTCCGGATT
>CAZOYZ010000136.1:3660-11376 GCA_964584045.1 uncultured Prolixibacteraceae bacterium
CCACATGATATTATCATGATGTAAAAATCTGTTCGCCACATAATTACCAAAAACCCTGGCGTTATCCACATTCGTATAATTTTTCCAGTCATTTCTTAGCCAGTATACGTTCATGCTTAATTGAATGCCGTATTCTTTGGCTTTACGGAGCACCCAGTCAACATGGCTGAAGTACTTTTCGTTTGGCAGAAGAAAATACTTTTTGTCCAGGAAAGCAGATTCGCCAAAACGGTTCACACTGTCGGGCTCCCACGGCAACAAAGTCACCTGGATGGTATTAAAGCCTTTTTCGCTGCGGTTTTTCAAGTATGCTTCTGTTTCTTCGCAGGTAAGTTTTGACAATAGCATCCATCCGGTACAGGCCTGATAAAAGAACGGCCGGCCTTTGGCATCGGTAAAATACCTATGGCTTTTGCTGATTTTTACCGGGTATTCAAATTTACCGTCCGGATCGGCATGCAGCTTCTTTTGAGCAAGGTTGACTGCACCGGCAAAAAAGCTGGGTGTTACACCGATAAGAAATGCGATTAATAGCTTAGAGAAAAGTACTTTTTTCATATCAATCAATTAGTAAGATTATTTCTGTCTATTTTCGGGTATTTATCCTTCCAGTCCACTGTAATATTCGCTTTTCCGGAGCGAATTTTCAGCACACTATGATCCATGTTAACAAACGGGCTTTCGATCATTGGCCATTGTTCACAGGGAATGTCCATTCTGCCATTGATCCAAACCGAAGGCACCGACCGGGCCAATCCGTCCGGGTCAACCGGCAGTCCTTCGTTATATTGAATTCGTATCTCGTCGCTTTGTGAATTTTTATAGCTGACCGTCACTTTCTCCCAGTCGATGGCCAATTTATTTTCAGGAAGCTTTTTACAGAATTTTTCGAACGACCCAAATTCATCCTTTGTACCCACCTCGAAAACGAAGCCAGTCCGGGCATGGTCACTTTTGAGGATCGTAAAACCATCGAGACCTTTGCCTGTCAGGTTATTCCGTATGTAGAAATCTTTGAGCGGTTTTATACCGACATACGTTTCGCCTTCGCGAAGGAATATCCATCCGTTTGTCTCAAGCTTTTCGTCAACCGACTTTGGATAACGCAACATGCCCCTTTTGATCAACCCGTCAGCATGGCCGTCGCGCCAGGCCCATTTAAATGCCCATTCCTCAAAAACGGGGGTTTTAATCCAGGGATCTTTGTCAGGAATGTTAAATAGAATAATTGCGGTATTTTGGTGGTGGGCTGTTTGTTGAAATGGTGAAATATTGCCTTTGTACCAGGTATCCGGCGTGCGGTCTTTGTCATCGCCATCGCTGTACCAATAAGGATGAAAGCATCCGATGTAATTGAAACGGTCAGGGCTGTGCCATACAATGCAGAACCCATTGTTGTCGTGATCGGCGTAATATCCGCCAGGCACCCATCTGAAATTGCCTGTCCCTATGGCAAACGATTTGTCGCGGAATACTTTGCGCATCATCATGTGAGGGATGCCGTTTCCATAATGCCCAAAAGTTGATGCCGATGATTTCAGAGAGAAGGTTCCTGAACCGGAATCTGCCAAACGGAAAAACACTTCGTCAGGAACAACATTGGAAAGGGCGGCATAAACAGCATAGCTTGTTTCACGGTAGTTTGTATAATCGCTCAGTTTGACGTTACCTGTCGCAGGTCCCCACCCCCACATCAGCCAATTGTAGTAACTCGTGGCCGATACAAAATTTTCAGTTGGCGCATGATCCTCCTGTGTGTTCATGCGGGCATAAGGGGCTAAAATATTGCCTTCAAAGTTATTAAGCGAAAGCAAAGACCATTTGTAAAGCAAAAAAGCTTCGGTTATGGCTTTCACCTCGGGATCGTTGGCGTATTCGAGCAAAATCTCCACCGGGAAATTCATCACCACCTCATAAGTGGTTGAAAGATATTCTGTATAACCCTTCTGATACCTGTTTTTAAAGGTTTTGCGTAAACGTTCTTTCATATTGGCCATTAATTCAGCGCTGGTCATCCCGTTGGCCCAACTGGCATCCGGGAACAACTGTCCAAACAAGTACGCACTGCACCACATCATTGTGGCGTGATTTTCAGTCCCATGCCCCAGGAATCCTTCGCCTCCGATTTTATCAGTTTTCGCCAACCGCTCGAGATCGGACTTTATTTCGGCAATCTGCTCCGGGCTGAAACTGTCCCAATACCTGCAGAGCGCCAAAGCCACTCCCGGAAAATCGAACATATTCTGGGTTTCACGATCGAGAATCGTGGAAATATAGGTAAGGGCGGCCTCATCATCCGGATGGGCGTGCAGGCGAGCTATTGCTTTGGGCAAACCATGTTTGCCACCTTCTGAAAGAGCCACATCTTTAAACGCTCCCAAAATGAAGTTCTTTCGGTTTTGATAGGTTGATAAATCCTGTGCGACCATTAACACCGGGATGAGCGAACCCAGGATGAGTAATACTTTTTTCATTTGTGAAACAAAAAGATAAAGCCTGCCTGGAGTCAACCCTAAACAGGCTTTATGTGCTATTTCCCCTGGTAGTTAGGGTTTAAACTTACTTCTGTTGCAGGGATGATCCATTTCCAACCGCTGTAAGGCGGGGCAATGGGGGCTACATTCCTGTCACCTGCGGGTATGTCCATTTGCGTCGCCATGATAAAATCCAGGGTCCATCCTTCACCCGACATTTCTTTCATATATTCTGCAAAAATTGCGTCATGGTTAATATTGCCCGTATTGTATTTATCAGGGCTTCCGGGATTTGCGCGGTTCCACACCTTGTTTAAGTCGGAAGCTGCCCCTGACGGGTTGCCGGATTTCCAGTTTAACCACGAACGGATGATATAAATATCCGCCAAACGGATCAAGGGGAATTTTGTATAACGTCCGTCGCCGGGGCCTCCGCGGAAATATTTATCGACATAAAGCTGCGGTTTATTAACAGCAGCATGTGCAGCAACGGTTTCATAGATAAGCGGGTCGCCTGTGGGATTATAAGCAAGCAGGTAATAGTACAATTCCTGGAAGCGAAGGTCGCTGCCGGCTGCCGCCGTCAGTGAATAGTCGCCGTTAAGCGGGTCGGTCATCCAGCCAATTTTGTCCAAAGCCCAATAGCTCAAAGTAAACTGGTTCCAGCCGCTTTTCACCATGTTAACGCCTCTTCCTCCATTGTCGGCATCGCGGAAATTTAGTGAAATGAGCATACCATAGTACATGTAGTTGGACGCACCGCCTACACTTGGGTCACCGGAATTGAACTCCCAGATGACCTCCTTCGGAATGTTCTTGATCATGTTTTTATTGAAAGCTTCAATGGGCGCTTCCAAAGCAAAGCGGCCTTCATTCTCAGCGGCTGCAATCACAAAATCAGTTTCTGTTTTTGCACCGGTATAATCGCCTTTCAAAAAAAGTACTTTTGCCAAAAGGGCCGATGCGGTATATTTGGTTGCCCTGCCGCACTCATAATTCGGATACATGGTCGATGGCTTAAAAGCATCGGGGAGCTTATTTTTGGCAGTGGTTAAGTCTGCAATAATTTGATCATAGATATCTTCCGTAGTCCCTAATTTTTCAGAAATAATCTCGTCTTTTGACGTTGGCACTTTCGTTTTAAATGGAATATATCCTACGTCGTTGCTGCCATTGTGGTTATAAGGCGGAGCAAAAACTTTCAGCAGGTTCCAGTATGCATAGGCTCTGACAAAATAATACTCGCCAACCTGCCGGACGTAATTATCCTGATAATCGGAACCATCAACTTTGAGAACAAAAGGGTTTCCCGCTTTTTCTTCATCAAGTTGTATGGCAGCATTGCAAAGTGTAATGGCCTTATACCAATCTCTCCAGTGATTCTTGTTGGTGGACACATCCTGATCAAACAGCCTGTTATACATCTCATTCCATGGGATCCCGGTTGAGGTTTCAGGTAAGAGTTGTGAAATCCCGGAAACAATATATTCCCTCATTTGAATCCCTCCCGGTTCACTATATGTCACAAGTGCGTAAGCAGAAGCCAGCCCCTGATCGAAGGTAACTGTATTTACCCATTGCGTCTCCTGCGGCCTTTTAATCTCAAAAAACTCATTCTGGTCACACGCCCAAAATCCTAATGCAAGGATCACAGATATACTGATTGCGATTATCTTTTTCATATCGAATAAATTAAAAGTTTACAGAACAGCCAAAATTGAATGAACGGGGGATAGGCAGGTCATCATTACTTTCGGGGTCAAACCCTTTGAACTTGGTCAGCGTAAGCAAATTAGAGCCGCCCACATAAATCCTGACATTTTGCAACTGCACTTTTCTTGATATGGTGTTAGGGACTGTATACCCCAGTTGCAGGTTCCTTAACTTGATATAGTCGCCCTTTTCCATGTAGAAGGTCGTATAATCGGTTCTGAATCTGGTGCCCGAAGCTGACGGGTTGCCGTTGTTGTCGTATTTATAGGTGTATCCATAGACAAGCTGCGGAAATTGCGCAATATCACCCGGTTTTTCCCAGTTTTTCCCAACCATATCTTTTGCAATTTGCCCATATCCAAGTGCATCAATGGTGCTGCGGGAGTACAAATAATTCATTTGATAATTTCCTCCGGCAAATACAAACTGCACGTTCATATCGAAGTTTTTGTAGCTGAAATTATTCGTAAACCCGCCATAGTAGGTCGGCAATGCAGATTTCCCACGTTGAACCATCTTATTGGCATTTACATTGGCTTCGTTCATCGGGATCAAAGTGCCGGTGGTAGCCGTTACAAAATCGGTGTTCCATTTGTCCTGATCGCGCTGTTCAATCATCGCAATCCCTTTATCCGGGTCAATATGGACATAGTTTGCCAGGAACCAGGTATCCAGCTTTTCGCCTTCTTTTCGGATCGTGCTGCTTCCTTTTGCCTGGCTGAACGAGGTCACTTCGGCGCCTTTGCCTTTTTCAAATTCATTCAGCCTGACGATTTTATTATCATTAAAGCTGATGTTAAAGTCGGTTCTCCATTCAAAGTTCCTGGTATTGACATTTACTGTTGACACGTTAAATTCCCATCCCCAGTTTTTCATATCGCCAATATTCTCCCAAACCGAATTGACATCGAACCCAACCGATTCCTGTACGTTCCCTCTCAGGATCAGGTCAGAAATACTTTTTGTGTAATACGCAACTGACCCGGAAATCCTGTTGTCAAACAAGCCAAAGTCCAGTCCGACATCGGTGCTGGTAGTGGTTTCCCATTTCAAACCTGTGCTTCCGATAGGCCCGATTGTTGTGCCTCCTGGTAAAAAACCACCTCCGTAACGTGTACCTGTAAGCCCCCAGTTTACCTGCGTCATCGCCTTGCTGATAGCCGTGTTGCCTGTTTGTCCGTGACTTCCTCTCAGTTTAAGCAGATTGATTGCTTTGCTGTTAAAAAATGCCTCCTCCGTAATGATCCAACCAGCGCCGAAAGCGGTAAACGTCGCCCACCGGTTATCTTTGCTCAAGGCCGAATGGCCATCACGCCTGACGCTGGCATTCAGGATGTAGCGGTCTTTAAATTTATAGTTGGCACGGCCAAATATGCCCATTAAATACCCGCCGTCACCAAAGGACCCATTGGCATAGGTAATTTGAAGCGGATTGATCATTTCAGGATAGCTGCTTAAAATCTGTACACCATCGGCCTGACGGGAATAGGATGCAGACCTGGTGGCCTCAGCGCCTGTCGTAATATTAGTGGCGTGACTTCCAAAGGTCTCGTCATAATTCAGGTATCCGTTATAATTAAACGTATGCTGCTTTACGGAACGTTCTGACGCCTGGTTTTGAAACGGTGCATCGGGGTCAAGGAATATCGACCGCCAGTGGCTGCTGTTGGTTATCAGGAGGTCGACGCCAGCCTCGCCTTTCACGCTCAAACCTTTGATTGGGGTATCCCATTTGGCAAAGCCACTGCTGATTGCCTGGTATTGATCGGTATCATTGCGAACAAGGTCGGGATCGGACGATGCCAGCGGGTTGTAACCGGAACTTGACATCCAGTACCCCGTCTGTGAATTAGGGTCATCTAGTTGGTACCAGGGCATCATGACCATCAGGTTTCCCCATCCGGCACCCCCTTTCCCTTCAGCAGAAGGGATACCTGTATTTTTTAGATACAGAAAGTTTGAAGTAACCCCAAAATGCAGCCGTTTTAAAGGGTCAAAATTGAAACTAAACCGTGACGTTAATCGCTGAAGGTCGTTATTTCGAAGAAGACCCTTTTCATCTCTGTAGTTTAACGAAAACATCACCCCGCCGCTTTCAAACCCTTTGTTTGCTGTAAAACCCACCTGATGAAAGCGGGAATTTTGGGTCAAAGCGTCTAAATGGTCGATATCTGTTGCCAGTGCCTGTTCTCTTGTCATATTCGGCTTTTCGTCCAGAAAAAGGAGATTTGTCAAACTGTTTGGCTGCAAAATTGACGTGTTTCCGCTGTTTGCCCATGCTTTGTCGGTTAATTCCCACCATGTTCTGGTATCCACGTAAATATCATCTTCCTGAAACGGCAACTGGGAAATTCCGCCGTCATAATTGACACTGACCCCTGTCAGTCCACCTTTGTTTGATTTGGTGGTGACCAGAATTACCCCTCCGGAAGCTCTGTTCCCATAAATAGAAGTCGCAGCCGCATCTTTTAGTACTTCGATTGATTCGATGTCGTTTGGATTGATCATAGAAAGCGCTGATACCGGTTTTACCCCTTGGGTGGTTAATTGGGACGAACCCGTGTAAACAGGTATTCCGTCGACAACCCACAGCGGGCCGCTTGAAAGGTTAATTGAACTTCGTCCGCGAATCAGGATGTCTGTTCCACGCCCCGGATGACCACTGCTGTTGTTTACAAAGACGCCGCTGGCCAATCCCTGAAGTGATTGCGTTACAGATGCTAGCGGGTTTTTTGTGATCGTTTCGTTCGATATCTTTGCGATTGAGCCAACAACATCCCGGCGTTTGGCCGTACCATATCCAATGGCAACCACTTCGTCAATGCCAACCGTTACCTCCTCCATCACCACGTTAATCATCGTTTTGGCGCCTATCGGAACTTCCTGGGTTTTCATCCCCACGAACGAGAAAACCAAAGTAGCATCACCGGAGACGTTGGTAAGCGAATAGTTTCCGTTGGCATCGGTAATGGTTCCCTGGGTTATGTTTTTTATAGCTACCGTCACTCCGGGGAGGGGAGCGCCGGAGGAGTCGGTCACCTTGCCGGAAACGGAGAGGGATTGCTGTTGGGCCACGAGGTCTTTCCCGGGTGATAATACGACCTGCCTGCCTTTTACGGTATAAGTAATGCCGGTTCCTTCGAAAAGCAGGTCCAGGATATTCTCCAGCGAGCTATTCAATACGTTGATGCTGACTTTCCTGTTCACATCAATCATTTCGGCCGAATAAAGAAAATAGAAATCACTTTTTTCTTCAATGGTTCCCAGTACATGTTCTACGGTTTCGTTTTTTAGTTCCAACGACAACATGGTCGTCTGCGAGTAGGTTTCGGAAGCCACTGTTCCCAAAAACGAAAGCAGGATCATGATGAATGTCAGTTTCATTTTCAATAAAATTTTAGTTGCACCCGGGAATATCCTTTCACGGGTGTAGTTATCCCATACTTTTATTTTCTCTTCGCGCGAATTGCTCATGTTCGACAAAATCCCAAACAAGTTTGGATTTTGTTCTCTCTTAATCGCAATTTTC
>CAZOYZ010000137.1:0-5335 GCA_964584045.1 uncultured Prolixibacteraceae bacterium
TTTTTACTATCTTTGTGCATCAATAATAAAGCACTATAAATGAATGAATTAAAAAAGATCAAATCAGCACTGATCTCAGTATACCATAAAAATCAATTAGATGTAATCATCAGAAAGCTGGACGAACTGGATGTCCGGATTTACTCAACAGGCGGAACCCAATCATTTATAGAAACCTTGGGTGTTTCTGTTACGCCTGTTGAAAGTCTTACGGGATATCCGTCGATCCTGGGAGGAAGGGTAAAAACGCTTCATCCGAAAGTTTTCGGGGGCATCCTCAACCGCCGCGATCATGAAGGCGACCGGAAGCAGGTTGAAGAGTACGGAATTCCGGGCATTGATCTGGTGCTGGTCGATCTTTATCCGTTTGAAGAAACAGTTGCCGGGGGCGCATCAGAAGAAGATGTTATTGAAAAGATTGACATAGGAGGTATCGCATTAATTCGTGCTGCCGCGAAAAATTTCAACGATGTGCTTATTATTTCTTCTCAGGAACAATATCCTGAATTGATCAGGTTGCTGGAAGAAAAAAACGGGGAAACCTCCCTGGAAGATCGCAGGTCATTTGCCGGTGAAGCCTTTGCCACCTCATCCCATTACGATTCAGCGATCTTCAATTATTTCAGTGCCGGCAGAGGCATTAAAAACCGGATCAGTCTGAATGACGGGCAGTTGCTCCGTTACGGGGAAAATCCTCATCAGTCGGCGATCTTTTACAAATTCAATAATGTGGCTGCGCCTGTGTCATTAGGCAACGCACAGGTATTGCAGGGGAAAGCCCTCTCGTACAACAATCTGCTGGATGCCGACGCGGCATGGAAATCGGCCAGCGATGCCTTCCACGCGGTGACGCACACGAAAAGTAAAGTCGCCGTCTCCGTCATTAAGCATCTGAATCCCTGCGGACTGGCTGTTTCGGACAACATCACGGAATCGCTCGAACTGGCCTGGAGCGGCGATCCGGTCAGCGCATACGGCAGTATCATCTGTTTAACGGACACCGTGACAAAAGAGATCGCCGAATGGTTCGGTAAAAAATTTGTAGAAATTATCATTGCTCCGGGCTTTACTCCGGAAGCGCTTGAAATATTAGGAAAAAAGAAAAACCTCCGGTTACTGGTCACTCCCTTAAAACAGGAAAAGACCGGAGAAAAACTTTACCGGTCGGTCAGCGGAGGCATGTTGGTGCAGGATGAAGACGAAGGTATGGACACGGAATTCAGAAATGTCACAAAAATTCAATTTGATCATCATAAACTAAATCTGGCAAAGTTCGGGATTACCGCATGTAAGCACCTTAAAAGCAATGCGGTAGCTTTGGCAAGTGAGAACCCTGACGGTTCTTTCTGGCTGACCGGTGCAGGTATGGGACAACCAAACAGGCTGGACAGTCTTCGCCAGTTAACGATTCCGCGTTTCAGGCTGAAAGAAGGGGTACGGATCGAAGAAGCCGTGTTGATTTCTGATGCTTTTTTTCCATTCCGCGACAGTATTGAAGCAGCCAATGAATTTGGTGTGAAATTTATTGTTCAGCCTGGAGGAAGTATCCGCGATGAAGAAGTCATCCAGGCTTGTGACGAATATGGGATTGCTATGCTTTTCACAGGTCGTCGTCATTTTAAACATTGACAGGATTAAAACGCTGAATTATTTAGAAAATACAAAATATGGGCTTATTTTCATTTTTAACCCAGGAAATCGCGATTGACCTTGGTACAGCCAATACGATTATTATACAGAATGATAAGATCGTATTGGATGAGCCATCAGTTGTCACGATCGACTTAAAGACGGAAAAACTGGTTGCCGTAGGAGAAAAGGCACGCCAAATGCAGGGAAAGACTCATGCCAGTTTAAAAACGATCAGGCCGCTTCGCGATGGAGTCATTGCCGACTTCAATGCTGCAGAACAAATGATGCGCGGTATGATTAAGATGATCAATCCAAAATCAAGGCTCTTTTCGCCGGCATTGAAAATGGTGGTATGCATCCCCTCCGGCTCAACGGAGGTTGAGGTACGTGCTGTACGGGACTCCTCCGAACATGCAGGCGGCCGCGAAGTTTACATGATCTATGAGCCAATGGCAGCAGCAATCGGCATTGGCCTTGACGTGGAAGCGCCTGAAGGGAACATGGTCGTTGACATTGGTGGAGGAACAACCGAAATTGCAGTCATTTCGCTCGGGGGAATTGTCACCAACAAGTCGATCCGTATTGCCGGCGATGACCTTACTGCCGACATTATGGAATACATGCGGCACCAGCATAATATCAAAATTGGCGAACGTACCGCCGAAGAGATTAAGATCAACGTGGGATCAGCCCTTTCCCAACTGGATAACCCGCCTAACGATTACATCGTGCAGGGACCGAATCAAATGACTGCCCTGCCCATTGAAGTGCCTGTATCGTATCAGGAAATTTCACATTGCCTGGAAAAATCAATTTCGAAGATTGAAACCGCGATACTTAACGCGCTCGAGCAAACACCCCCTGAGCTGTACGCGGATATTGTCTCGAAAGGCATTTACCTGGCCGGAGGCGGAGCGCTGTTGAGAGGATTGTCGAAACGCCTGACAGAAAAACTCAATATCCATTTTCACGTGGCGGAAGATCCCTTAAGAGCGGTCGCACGCGGAACGGGTATTGCGCTTAAGAATGTGGATAAATTCTCCTTCCTGATCAGGTAGTCCTGAACAGGAAGAGGAAATAAACGGTTTTTTGTCCCTCTGTAATGAGAAGCTTGTTGCGTTTTCTGGCCCGGAATTACTTTTTTCTGCTTTTCCTGGTACTTGAAATAATCAGTCTGACATTGGTAATCAGATATAATAATTATCAGAACGTCCGATTTTTCAATTCCAGTACGAAAGTAGTTGCCCGTATTTACGAGGTCTTTAACTCCGCCTCCAGCTATTTCATGCTTCATCAGATCAATTCCGAGCTGGCCGCAGAAAATGCCAGGCTCAAAAACAAATTGCAGCAGATCGTAAGGCCCAGGGTAAGACCGGAAACGAATTACTTTGGAAACATCAGGCACACCACCGACAGCATTCCAACTGATTCGATCGTCCCGAATCATCCTTCATCTATGGATACGCTTCTTATCCAAAAACCGGTCGTTACCGGGGAATCTGCAGGCCCGCTGTTCGTCGACAGTGTGAATGTGCGGTATCGTTTCATTCCCGCAGAAGTCATCAATAATTCCGTCAGCCGTCAGAATAATTTCATCACCCTGAACAAAGGACGAAAAGACGGCGTCAAACCTGAAATGGGGATTGTGGGACCAACCGGGATCGTGGGAATTATTACCAAAGTTTCGGATCACTATTCAACCGGGCCTACTGTATTGAACCGGCGCTGGAGGGTTTCCGCCAAAATAAAAGGCAGTAATTACTTTGGTTCACTGGTGTGGGACGGACTCAGTTCCCGCACGGCTCAATTGAATGAAATTCCGTATCATGTCGAACTTGCTGCCGGCGATACGATCATCACCAGCGGATACTCGTCGGTTTTTCCTGAAGGCATTATGATCGGACAGATTAAGCGATTTGATATCGGCAGCGGCGATAATTTTTATGAGATCGATGTCAGGCTGTCCACTAACTTCAATACTTTGACTTACGTTGAAGTTGTGCAGGATAAGGATGCGAACGAAATCAAAAACCTGATTAAATATAGCGCGGATGATTAACAGTCTGATCAAATATACATT
Source organism: uncultured Prolixibacteraceae bacterium (assembly GCA_964584045.1). Classification (GTDB taxonomy): domain Bacteria; phylum Bacteroidota; class Bacteroidia; order Bacteroidales; family Prolixibacteraceae; genus JBCFBK01. Next base: position 3,713 of record CAZOYZ010000137.1, read on the forward strand.
CATGTGGGTCGTTTTGATCCTTCTGCAGATCGTGCTGTTTAATCACATCCGGTTCAGTGGCTTTGTGAATCCGTATCTGTATATCCTGTTTATTTTACTCCTTCCCTTTGACACACCAAAGTATCTCCTGTTAATCCTGGGATTCCTGCTTGGCCTGAACATCGATATTTTCTGCAATACTCCGGGAATACATGCATCGGCTACGACTGTCATGGCCTTTGCCAGGCCCACGGTGATCAGTTTTATTTCTTCGCGCGACAGCCTCGAGTCAAATTCGCCGCCCAGATTGAAGCAAATGGGGCCAGCCTGGTTTATCAGATATACGGTTGTTTTGGTACTTATCCATCATCTTTTCCTGTTCTACGTAGAGGTATTTACTTTAAAAGGTTTTATTTTTACCCTTTTTAGAAGTCTTTCAAGTGCGCTGTTTACAATCGTGATCATCGTTCTAAGCCAATTTTTGATTTATAAGGAGTAATTTGCAGTGGATAAGTTTGCCAAGCGGAAATACATACTGGGATCCATTTTTTTTCTCATCGCCTTCATCTATATAGTGAGGCTTTTCTTCCTTCAGGTGATTGACAGCTCCTATAAACAGTATGCAAACAGGAACGTGCTTCGCAGGATCATTAATTATCCTGCCAGGGGATTGATCTACGACCGGAATGGGAACCTGCTGGTTCACAATAAAGCGGCATATGATCTGCTGGTGACTCCACGGGAAGTCCTTCCGTTCGATACCTTCCAGTTCTGCAGTCTTGTGCACATTGACAAGGAGTATTTAAAAGAAAGCCTGGAAAAGGCAAGGAATTACTCCACCTACAAACCTTCCGTGCTCGTCAAGCAACTTTCTCCCGAGGCATATGCCGTTTTGCAGGAAAAACTGTTCAAATATACGGGCTTCTTCGTTCAGCCGCGTACGCTCAGGGAATACCCCCGGAAAATGGCAGCGCATATGCTGGGGTATGTGGGAGAAGTGAATCAGTCGATCATTGACGAGGATCCTTACTACAGTCAGGGAGATTATATTGGCATTACGGGCCTTGAAAAAACGTACGAAAAAGAACTCCGCGGACGCAAGGGCGTCAACTTTTATCTGGCCGACGTCCATAACCGGTACAAAGGGGCATATAATGAAGGAAAAAACGATACGGCAGCGATCCTGGGCAAGAATCTGATCTCGACCATAGACGGAGATCTTCAGTATTACGCGGAACGGTTGATGCAAAACAAGCGCGGCGCTGTTGTGGCGATCGAACCTGCCTCAGGAGAGATCCTGTGCTACTACAGCGGCCCGGCCTATGACCCTAATTTGCTGGTTGGACGCGAACGGAGTAAAAATTATTCGCTCCTTTTGGCAGACACGCTGAAACCATTGACAAACCGGGCAATTGCTTCAGCCTATTCACCCGGCTCGACATTTAAACCCATGAATGCCCTGATCGCCCTGGAAGAAGGATCAATTACCCCCGAAACCAGCGTTTTTTGTGCCGGCAAAGGATCCAGCCCGATCCGCTGCACGCACAACCATCAATCGCCGATCAGTCTGATCGGTGCGATCAGGGAATCGTGCAATCCGTATTTCTGGAATACGTTCCGGTCGGTCATCAATAAATATCCGAA
>CAZOYZ010000137.1:5435-7292 GCA_964584045.1 uncultured Prolixibacteraceae bacterium
GTTGTTGAAAAAGGAGGCCGTCAGGAAAATCTCGTATTTGAACGAAGGAACAGCACGGTAAGCCGTGACCACTTTGAAGATGTTGTCCAGGGAATGCAGCAGGTGGTTGAACTGACCAGCCTGCGTTATACCGCGTACGTGGACAGCATTCAGATCTGCGGTAAAACGGGTACCATACAGAACCCTCACGGATCGGACCACTCTGCATTCATTGCCTTTGCGCCGAAAGTGAACCCTAAAATCGCCATTGCAGTGTATGTGGAATTTGGCGTGTGGGGTGCCAGGCATGCTGCTCCAATCGCCAGCCTGATCATCGAAAACTATCTGACCGACTCGATCGCTTCTCCGGCGCGCAAAGCCCTGGAGCAAAAACTATTTGACACGAACCTGTTAAATCCTCATCAACCAAAGTAATTATTGCGTGGCAAACAGAAACAACATATGGGCAAATCTGGACTGGCTGACGATCTTTCTTTATCTCGTGCTGGTGTTCATGGGTTGGATCAATATTTATGCGGCTGTATACAATGAAGAATACAGCAGCATCATGGACATGAGCCAGCGATATGGAAAACAACTGAGCTGGATTATTGCCGCACTTATCCTTGCCGCGGCCCTGGTCATTATCGACAGCCGGGTTTACGTTTCCTTTGCCTATGTGTTTTACGGACTTCTTATTATCCTCCTGATAGGCGTGCTCCTGTTCGGACAGGAGATCAAAGGGGCCCGTTCGTGGTTCCAGATCGGGGGATTTGCCATACAACCGGCCGAGTTCGCCAAATTTACGACTGCTCTGGCCCTGGCAAAATTTACCAGCTCCTATAATTTTAAACTGGCCCAGTTTAAGTCTGTCGCTGTGATCGGCATCATTTTGCTGCTTCCCGTTTTGCTTATCGTTCTGCAAAATGACACAGGTTCATCATTGGTTTTCGGAATTTTCGCCCTGGTTCTGTACCGGGAAGGCATGCCTGGGATATTTCTTTTCTTCGCCGTGTTAATGGCCGTCGTATTTATTCTGACGTTAGTTCTCGGTTCAGCCCAAACCATACTCATCCTGGCCATTGCCGGCTTACTGATCCACTATTTTATCCGGCAGCGCCTGAGTGAAGTCCTGAAAGCTGCCGGGATCTGCCTGATGGCCTTTGCAGCGGTCTGGCTGGCCGGGTACAGCCTCGGTTTGAAAAGCGACCTCAGTCACATGCTGTTCTATGCTTCTGTCCCCGTGTCCCTTGTTTTTGCTGCATACACCTACCAAAAAGGGCTTAACCACTCCCTGATCATGATCGGTATGTACCTCGCTCTGGTGATCATGACCTTCTCTGTCGACTTTGTATTTAATGACGTGATGGAAGCCCATCAAAAATCGCGCATTGAAGAATTGCTGGGAATTAAATCCGACCCGCTGGGAAAAGGTTATAATGTCAACCAGTCGAAAATAGCGATCGGTTCGGGAGGTTTTCTGGGAAAAGGATTCCTCAATGGCACCCAAACCAAATTCGACTTTGTGCCGGAACAAAGTACCGACTTCATTTTTTGCACCGTGGGAGAAGAATGGGGCTTTGTGGGCTCGGCCCTGATCATTGGTCTGTTTTTAGCCCTGTTCATCAGGCTGCTTTTTCTTGCCGAACGGCAACGTTCAGTTTTTAGCAGGGTATACGGATACTGCGTGGTATCGATCCTATTCTTTCACTTCACGATTAATATCGGCATGACGATCGGGCTTGTTCCGGTAATCGGAATCCCTTTACCGTTTTTCAGTTACGGAGGTTCCTCCCTTTGGTCTTTTACCATCCTTTTGTTCATTTTCCTGCGCCTGGACTCGAGCCGGATCGAAAAACTGAGCTACTAAGGGCATTC
>CAZOYZ010000137.1:7392-11170 GCA_964584045.1 uncultured Prolixibacteraceae bacterium
CTCAGTGAAGAACAGAAATTTGCGATCGAGGTCGTTGGGACAGTCTTACCCTTCAAGGTAAGCAACTATGTAGTAGATGAATTGATCGACTGGGAGAACTTTGAAGATGATCCGTTTTTTATCTTGAATTTTCCACAGAGAGGGATGCTTACCGATGAACGGTTTCAACGGATAGCGGCTTTATTAAAATCGGGAGCAGATCAGGCAAAAATCAGGGAAGCTGTTGAAGAGATCAGGCTCCGGTTAAACCCTAACCCGGCAGGACAGGAAAGCAATGTTCCTCTGATGGATGGTGTTCGTTTAAACGGCATTCAGCACAAATACCGTGAGACGATCCTCTTCTTTCCCACACAGGGTCAGACGTGTCATGCCTACTGTACTTTTTGCTTCCGTTGGCCGCAGTTCTCGCTGCGCAGTTTTAAGTTCGCCATGAAAGATGCCGACCTGATGGTCCGGTATCTGAAACAGCATCCGGAAGTAACCGACATCCTTTTTACGGGCGGAGATCCCGCGGTCATGCCGAGCCGTTATTTTGAACATTATTTTGACACGCTTCTGAATGCAGGACTGGATCATATCAGAACGATCCGGATCGGCACAAAAGCTTTAACATACTGGCCCTACCGGTTTACCAAAGATCCGGATGCAGAAGAATTGCTTGCACAGTTCAGGCGGGTAGTTGCCAAAGGAATTAACATCGCACTGATGGCCCATGTGAATCATCCACGAGCTTTAAGGAGTCAGGAAGCACAAAAAGCGATACGGGCCTTGCAGGGAGCAGGGGTGCAGATCAGGGCGCAGTCGCCGCTTTTGAAGCACATTAACGACGACCCGGCAACTTGGGCGAAAATGTGGCAGGAACAGGTCAATCTGGGAATCGTCCCTTACTATATGTTTGTTGCCAGAAATACCGGGGCACAGGACTATTTTGCCGTGACGCTTGAAAAAGCCTGGCAAATTTACCGGAAAGCGATCCAACAGGTCAGTGGCCTGTGCAGAACGGTACGTGGCCCGTCCATGTCGTGTGCCCCTGGGAAGATCCAGATCGTCGGAACACAAAAGGTCAGAGGTGAAAAAGTATTTGTTTTAAATTTCCTGCAGGGAAGAAATCCCGACTGGGTTGGCCGTCCGTTCTTTGCCCGTTATAATCCGCAGGCGATCTGGCTCAATGATCTTGAGCCTGCTTTCAGCGAGGAGCAGTTTTTCTTTGAAAAGCCCGAATTTAGACTGCAACATCATCCATTCAGGATCTCTGTTTAGCAGGTCTTTTGATCTGAATGGCAAAGGTGCGTTCCACAAAGCCGACAAGCTCCGGGAAAAAGGCATTGAATCCCGCCTTCAGCAGAAAAAACTCCTCGCGAAGAATTTGCACAGCCCTGTCCGATTCGTCGGGCAGGCTGGTCCTTTTTCCCATCGCTCTGAGCGTTTCCCTGATCCCCTCAAACCCGGCATAGGATTCCAAACGGCGGTGTCTGATCAGAAACGGCAGAAAACCCTTGACTTCAATCGGTAAACGGGTAAAATTTGAAAGTAAAACGGTATGCACGCGCCTCGCAAATCCCGAAAGGGTCTCGTCCGACCAACCCTGCCAGTATCTGGCCAGAAAATGATCAAAAATAACGTCCGTCACGATCCCGGAGTAACGGCCATATGCCGGAATAAAACACGCTGAGCATTGTTTTACCAGCGGATGACTGTCCGTAAATGAATCGATTTGCCGGTGAACCAAAATCCCCTTTTGAATATCCGCCGGATAATTCCGGTACTGCTTCCCCTTCACGGAATCACCGATGAAATTGCCGATCATCATCTCATCCGATTCTCCCGACAAATACAAATGTGCCAAATAGTTCATAAACAACACGGATTAATAGAAACCGATATCTCCACCGTCGACTCGCTGTCAGAAAATGTTTACCGGCTGATTGTCCCTGCTTCCTTACCAGTTACAGCCGTGCTTTGATTGCTTTTGTAGCTTCCTCGTAACCCGGCTTTTCCAGCAGGGCGAACATGTTTTTCTTGTAGGCCTCCACCCCCGGCTGGTCAAACGGATTGACACCAAGAAGATAACCGCTCAGTCCGCATGCCTTTTCAAAGAAATAGATCAGTTGTCCGAGGTAATACTCGTTCAACTGCGGCACTTCGATCAACAGGTTCGGCACGCCTCCGTCCACATGAGCCAGCATCGTACCAAGTTCAGCCATCTTGTTAACTTCATCCATACGCTTCCCGCTCAGGAAATTGAGCCCGTCGAGGTTTTCGGGATCGGCCGGGATCCGCACTTCATGATCGGCTTTTTTTACCGATATCACCGTCTCAAACAACCTTCGCTCCCCTTCCTGAATATATTGGCCCATGGAATGGAGGTCGGAGGTAAAATCGACGCTGGCAGGAAAAATCCCCTTACCTTCTTTCCCTTCACTTTCACCGTATAATTGCTTCCACCATTCGGCAAAGTAGTGCAGCCTGGGATTGTAATTCACCAGGATCTCGATCAGTTTGCCGTTCCGGTAAAGGGCATTGCGCACCGCGGCATACCGGGCAGGCAGATTCTCTTCAAAAGGTACATCCGGAGCCGAAGCCTTCTCCATATCGGCCGCTCCCTGAACAAGAGCACGGATGTTGAACCCTGCCACCGCGATGGCCAGCAGTCCCACGGGCGTCAGCACCGAATACCGTCCGCCGACATTGTCAGGGATCACGTAAGTTTTATAGCCTTCCGTGTCGGCCAGCTTTCTTAAAGCACCACGGGCAGCATCCGTAACGGCCACAATACGCGTGCGGGCTTCCCGTTTCCCGTATTTTTCTTCCAGATCCTGTTTCAGCAACCGGAAAGCAATGGCCGGTTCGGTCGTCGTGCCCGACTTCGATATGACGGCAAGGGCATATTCTTTGGCTTTTAACAAATTCCTTAGTTCCCACAGGTAATCTTCGCTGATGTTTTGACCGGCGAACACGATCCACGGCTTGTTACTGCCCTTTAACTGCACAAAACTGTCGGAAAGGGCATCCAGCACCGCCTTTGCTCCAAGATAGGAACCACCGATCCCAATCACGACGAAAATTTCGATCTTTTTATCCTGAATACTTTTTGCGGTAGCCTCATAATCTGCCAGTTCACTTTCCGTAATCGCAGACGGAAGATTTACCCACCCTACATAATCGTTCCCCTTGCCTGTCCCATGATGAAGAGCTTCAAGATGCCCCTTCAATTCCCCGTCATAACCAAAGACAGCCTCTTTGGAAACAAAACCGAGAGCCTTGTCAATTTTTAATGAAATGTTTTGCATCGTTTCTATCTTAATTTTTCAGTTAACCGCCGAATTTCCTCGGCCGGCGATACATTCTCGTACAATATCTGATAAACAGCCTCACAAACCGGAAGATTCACTTTATAGTGCTCATTGATCTCGTGGATCGATTTTGTGGCATAATACCCTTCGGCCACCATGTGCATTTCGAGCTGGGCCGAACGCGTCGAGTATCCCTTCCCGATCATGATCCCGAAGGTGCGGTTCCGGGAAAACTGGGAATAGGCGGTCACCATCAGGTCACCCAGGTAAGCCGAGCTCTTGATATCACGGTTAATCGGATGAACCCGGTCTACAAAGCGCTTGATTTCCTGAATCGCATTGGAGACAAGAACCGCCTGAAAATTGTCGCCATACCGCAACCCGTTTACAATCCCCGAGGCAATGGCAATGATATTCTTCAGCACAGAAGCGTATTCTGTCCCAAAAATATCGTCTGACACGTGAGCGCGGATATACGGACATTG
>CAZOYZ010000138.1:0-11148 GCA_964584045.1 uncultured Prolixibacteraceae bacterium
GTCCGGTTAGCGCACCTGCTTTGGGAGCAGGGGGTCCCAGGTTCGAATCCTGGTATCCCGACAAAATTTAAACAAAAAGGAGTTAGATGAAGGTCTGGCTCCTTTTTGTTTGGTGCCGGTACAACATGGGCATAACCAATGTCAATAATTTAGACATTTCAGGACAGGCTGTTTTTAATTGTTGTACTATTGATTATGCGGGCGAAAATAGGATGCTGAATATGATATTGATTGAATAATCCAGCATCTACCCCATGCATAAAAGGAACATATAGTAAATCATTTTTCTGGTACTACTATTTATTTTTCAGTTTTACACCAATATTAAAAAAGCTTGCCCTAAAAGCATATTTGTTGTATATTTACAGCACAAATGCTTTTTGCTATGAAGAAAGATACTCTTGAGACATTTAACCCAAAGCGAAGTATAAAAAGGGCCGGAATCGCAAAAAGATCGGCTCCTCGATGGAGTTTAGAGTCTGAAGGGAACAAATATGTCTGGGCTTCAAAAATGGAAAGAGTCGGCCTGATCAGACAAGGCTTACCTTACAGTACTATTGAGGTAATCAGCAAAAGAATCAATACCCCGGTAAAAGAAGTGTTACAGATACTGAGTTTGCCTCAAACGACCTATAATAAAAAAAGAAGAGAAAAATCTTTACTCAGCGGCCGCGACAGCGAAACTGTTTTGATTTTAACAGAATTAATCGATTTTGGGTTGGAAGTGTTTAACCAGGAAGAAGATAAATTTCTGCGTTGGTTGAAAAAGCCCAACGTATCATTGGGAGGAGTAACCCCTGAAAGCCTGTTGGACTCAACCACAGGGATTCAGGAAGTAAAAAATTGTCTGAACAGACTTGAATACGGGAACCTAGCATAATGCGTGTCTATCGGATTGAAAGAGAAAAATACCTGGATACCACCTTAAAAGGTATTGGAGCTGCATTAGCTGAAGGTTACAGATGGAACAGCCTTCACACATTTTTGGTTTATACCGCAGAATCACGGGCGCTTGCAACTCTGGCAGTGTCTGTACATCTGGACTTAAATGAAGATTTACCAAAAGACAGGTACTACGTTGAGATCGAAATACCGGAAGGTGTGGAAATTTTGGAATTGTCTGTTGAAGATTTACCTGAAAATTGGGATGCTAAACCTCCCTCGATGGAAACCCAGTATATCGGAGATGATTTTGTGATCCAGAATCAAGCGGCAGTGTTAAAAGTCCCAAGCTGTATTGTTCAACAGGAATTCAACTACTTAATCAACCCGAACCATCCCGATGCAAAAAAAATTAAAGTAGTTTCAACACAGAAATTCACTTTCGACCACCGACTTCATCATAAGAAGGCAGATTCCGGTAAAACCTAATCTCATATCAGGATATCATCGGACACGATTACCGGAGAAGGAGGGTATTAGCTTGAAACAGCTTTCATGATTGGTAACGTTTGTATCCTCTTTGCTGTTCCAGTTCTGTTACAATTTCTGTAGCCCGATCTACAAATTTCAGGAGAAGCCTGTTTTTCTACGTAACCCGGTCTTATAAACAACACCCTTCGCCAGGTCTTCAAACCGGTTAGCCGTTTCGTAGTCACCGTTGATTGTGGTCAGGTTCACATCGATGGCTATCCCATATCCGCCGCTATAGGCGATTTTTGAATTGGTTACGGATAGTCTCGATGTAAGCCCTCCGCCGAGGGCGACACTCGCCGCCTGCGCAATTCCGTAGTGCTCTCCTTTGCCTGCATACAAAATCTCAGTATGATCCAGTACATTCTGATTGCTGTTCGACAGAAACTGAATGCCATACCAGGATCCTTTCGTTTCGCTGAGACCAGTGAAGGTAATTTTCCTGGCATTCGTTCCACTGGCATTGAGATAACCATTATTGACCACCCGAATCCCTTTACCTTCGGCAAATCTGAAAGCGGCACCGGGCAAGATTTTCAGACCCGACTGAATGCTGAGATTACCACTAACCAGGTAGGTCGCTCCAAAAACCAAGCCGCTCCATACTGACTCTTCCTCGTTTGAAAGAAGCAAAACGGAACCAAAAATCTCGACGCCGTTGTGTCCGTTACCCTCGAAAGTCAGCGTCTGGGTCACATTGTTCAGCTTGCGCACTTCATTGGCCGGCATCAGCACCGCTGAAGAAGCATTATATCCAAACTGGTTAAATGCAAAAGCTTCCAGTTGTGAATGATTTTCCACCAGCAGACCGTAGCCGCCGCTTTTGCCAATCTTTGAATTGGTCAGTTTCAGCCGTGCATGATTTTCCCCATCCAGGGCGATGCCTGCTTTTTTATCGAAACCGTCCAGGAAGTCGCTTCCGGCATCATTCACTTCGACAAATCGAAGCTCATTTTTTTCATGATCCGACTTAATGCCAATGCCCTTCCAATAGCCGCCTTCAGCCGAATGTGCCCCATGGAATTTAATCACTTTATCTCCGGCTCCCAAGGCCCGCAGATAGCCCGAAGGCGTAACGGTCAGCGCAGCGCCGGCGTCGAACAAAAACTCAGCTCCTTCAAAGATGTGTAAACCGCCGGTAACGACGATTTCTCCCGTAACAAAATAAGGCACAGTTTGGGCAGGCGTACGATTGTCGACCGCCCTGCTCCAGTAAATCTCTTCCACACCGTACACCGTATTGCCTTCAACTTCGATGCGGTTGACCGTATTTTCATAAACGTAACCACCCAGGTTTGCCAGGTGAGAAGCTGCTACCCGGGCCGGCTTCCGGTTATTCCGGATTTTGTTGGCGAACAGGACATCATGCCAGCGTGCCCCGGGTTCAACCAGAATCCCATACCCCGCGCCATACCGGATGGTCAGCGACTCCACGCTCAGCCCCGCCGTGCTGCTGACGGTCAGATTTGCTTCATATTCATGTCCTTCTGCGGGGGCGCTGCCGCCGTATTCCACGATTACGTGACTGAGTTTATTCAGGGCATGAGTGGAATTAATAACCAGGCCTTTCCAATAACCGGGTGTTTTCTCTTTTCCGGTAAAGATGGCTTCATTTTCGATGGCAGCAATCGCCTGAATATTGGCCTGACTATCGATATACATTCCTTTCCCTGCTTCAAACGCAATCGTAACCGACGGTCCGATCAGCAACTGGGCTGTGACATGAATATCTTCCGTAACCAGGTAGTCCGGTTTGACTGGATCGTCAAAGCGGCTCACCAACTGAAGATCCTGGCTGATATCGGCATTTAAAATACCCGTTTCCTGGACAGGCGGAGGTGTTTGTTCAGCTACCGTAATGAAAAGTTCGTCAGTATCACTGAACCTGGCATCAAAAATTTTCAACTCCACAACGTAAACGCCGGCCAAATCGGTGGTGAACGTCGGTGCGGCCAAGTTTGCACCGGTCAATACCGGTTGACTGTTTGCCGGTTTGGTTTTGATGCTCCACAAGAACTGAAATGGTTTTTCATTTCCGTCTTTCGATTTTGAGCCATCCAGCACAAGCTGCCCGTTTGGCTGTGTTTGCAGGTCGCCCCCCGCGTTAGCCTCCAGCCTGTTTTCGACAGGAGGAATGTTTTCACTGATTTCGTCCTCGCAGCCGTTTAGAATGAAAACGAATACTACCAATAAAATAACAAATTGCTTCATGATTTCCCGAGTGTTTTCTTTACGGCAAAATTGAGAAGAAGCAAAAAAGCCTGAAATACCTGATCAACAGGAATTCATCTACCGTGTGGAAGGTATTTTTATGAAAAAGTTTTCAACCTCTGATGGCAGTGCGGCTTTTCATTCTGCGGGCTGATTACCGCCACACCAACAGGACTCATCCCCGGTACCGGCAGTGTATTATCCGGGAAGAGCTAAATGAGTTGGTACTTTTGCGCGAACTTGTATACGCCAAGCGAATTGCGGACACCAATTTTCTTCATCAGGTTCTTACGGTGCGTTTCGACGGTTTTAGGACTGATGAAAAGCTTTTCCGCTATTTCGGCATTCGAGTGTTCAAGCGCGATCATTTTCAAAATTTCGATTTCCCTTCCCGTCAGCATTTCCAGTTCGCCCAGTCGTTCCACAATCGCCTTTTTCTGGAGCAGTAAGCTTTGTGCCAACTGGTTGCTTAACGACAGGCTTAAATAGGTACCACCGTCCATTATCTGGCGAATGGCCATTTCAAGTTCCAGTTTACCGGTATTTTTCAGAATGTAGCCTGAGGCCCCTGCTTCCAGCATTTCCTGGATGTTTTCCAGCTCATCGTCCATGGTCAGTCCCAGCACTTTTACCGACGGATAACGTTCCCTGATTTTCCGCGTTGCCTCCAGTCCACCTAAAACCGGCATGTGCAAATCGGCAATGACCAAATCAGCCTTAACCGTGCCGAGTACCTCCAGCAACTGCGCCCCGTCATTAACGGCTGCTACCACTTCTGTGTCACCAATTTGCGCCAGCAGAGCAATCAGGCCGTCCAAAAACATTTGATGATCATCAGCCAAAATAATTCTCGTCTTTTCCATTTTCAGTGATTTAGAGGGATCGTAATATTATAAATTGTTCCCCGGCGTGGCGCCGAGTCCACGTCGAAGTAACCATTGAGCAGTCTTACCCTCGACCGGATATTTTTGAGCCCCAGGCCTTCCTTAACCTGGCTGATGTCAAACCCAACACCATCGTCCTCAACCATCAGGTTGATCCCCTCGTCAGTCCCGGTTAAACCTACGGTAATTGTCCCTGAAAAGGCATGTTTCACGATGTTCTGAAGGATCTCCTGAAGAACCCGGTACAGTGTAAATTTGACCGCTGCGGACAAGTCATCCGGTACACCGAAGGCACGTAGCACGTATTTCGGTCCATTCATTTTCCGGCTTTTCTCCAGCAGATTTCCAATGATCTCCGCCAGTTGTCTGCTGTGAAGATCCGGAGGCATCAGGTTATGTGAAATGGTGCGGAGTTCGCCGATGCTTTCATCGAGTTGTCGTGAAATCTGAGGAATAAGCATCCGCCCCTCGTTTTCGTTTCGCTTACCGACAGCTTCCATACGTGACAGGTTCAGTTTCACGAGCGACAGCATCTGCCCCACGCTGTCATGCAGTTCCTCTGCGATCCGTTTCTGTTCCGTTTCCTGTGACGCGATCACCGCTTCTATTTTTTTCTGTTCCTGAACCTGCAACTCCCGGTTCAGCCGCCTTAACTTCTCGTCGTGCAAAGCGTTCGCCAGAACCATGGCAACATGTTCGGTCGTCAGCCAAAACCATTCATCTTTATCAAGATCAGAAGCAATGTTTTCAAGATAGATAAGGGCTTCGGTCTTCAATCCGTATGCGACCGGATAACAAAGAACAGAAAGGATGTCAGTCCGATCCGAACCGGAGACTTCCCCCAAAAAAGACATTTTCGCTACATCAGGCAACAGCAGTTTTTCCCCTTTATTGATCGCATAATTGATAGCTTTCACCGGAAGCCGGTTCTCGAGCGAGACCAACGATTTGTTTTCCCAATCAGCATCGCCTCCCAAACCTTCGACATTCAGGACTTTCCATTGGCCTGCCTGCTCAGTTAAAATGGCTCCGCCGCGGGCCCTGCTCAATTCAGACAACTGTTTAAGCAAAATGCTTCCCGTCTCCACCAGTCCCGTTTCCCGGAGCAAGGCTGCCTGATGAATCAGATCACTGGCAGCATGGAAAACGGAGGCGACAGGTAAGCCATCCGGCCGATCTGCCTTCCGAAGAAACGGGTACTTATGCTCCAGCCATTCCAGTTTGGCTCCGGCTCCCCATTTTTTATAAAGCCGGAAAGCTTCTTTAAGATACGTCCGGCCGGAGCGTCTTATATTTTTGCCCAAATAACAGTTCCCTGCCAGTTCGGAGGCGATGGCAGCATGATGCGTAAACTTTTCCTTCTTTGCTTCACTGATTGCCTGATCGTACAAGTATACAGCAGTTTCAAATTCTCCCTGACAGCGGGCTACTTCAGCTTCAAGCAACAATATCTTATGGCGGTAGTTACCCGATCCGTACGCCTGAAGCCTGCGGAATTCCTCCAGTTTCGGGCCAACCTCCTCCAATGCCTGGGATAACAGCAGGGGATTTTGTCCGACCCTCTGAAACAGAATCAGACTGTAAAAGAAATAATGCTCCAGCTTAATCTGGAAGCCACGGTAAACATTTTCAAGGCGCTCGCATACACGCCCGGCTTCCAGCGCCTTTTCAGGATCTCCCGACAAATAATACAGCTTCTGCAGGGCCAGATTCAGATGAAAGCGCGCGCTCAGATTCTTTTCCGCTTCGCGAACCAGTTCCTCCGGAAAAATGAAGCGGCTTTCCATAAAACCGGCTTTACTTCCCGCCAGATAAGCACTGAGTTCGGTGTCAGCGGCACTGATGAAAAAAATATGCTGGTTCTGACGGGCCAGCTTTGCCGCATACCGCAAATGTTTTTCCAGGTTTTGTCCACGGTAAGTATTCAGCAATAAAACATTGGTGGCACAAAAGGAAGCATAATGGTGATCTCCGGCCTCTTTAGCCTGCAGAACAGACTTTCTGAGCTCAGCTACGCATGTTTTATAAGGATGCTCCCAGGCAAAAAAGTTAAGGGTGCCGATATAGTAAACAATGTATGAATAAGGACGAAAAGGCAGGGTTTCGATCATTCGCAGCGAAGTTCTGCCCAACAGGAGAGCCATGCGCTCATATGCCGGGCTCACAGAAGCTGAAATAAAACTTAGGGCGAACAATACCGGGGTCATGGGTGTGAAGCCTTTCGTAAAATTCAACAGCAGGAACCGAGTACCCAGATACAGGTTTTTCCTGACATCCATATAATACACGAACGTCATGGAATTCATAACCAGCGTCATCAGGTCCTGATACTCCCGATCGGGGTCGATCTTCTCCGAAAAGTCAGTTTCATCACTCATCTCTGCAGCCAGGCGGCTGATTTCGCGGGAGCTGGCGTCAGCCTGGCGCATCAGTTCATCAGGGTCAGCAGGAAAGAGAATGCCAAAATCATTCAGAACTGATTCCAGGCTCTTCATCCCGTCCTGAAGCAGCTCCTGAACGTCGCTCTTATAGATCAAAGCTGAACAAATACGGATTTTAATCAGTGTCGCCAGAATTTTTTCATGCCGGCTTATTCCGGGCTTTAAAATCTGACCGGCATAAAACAATGCCCGGTCGAATTGCTGCATCAGGAAGCTGGTTTCGGCAAAACCAAAAAGCGTCAGATAGTGCAGGTCGTCTTTACCGGTGCCATGATTTCCCCAAATGGCCGTCAGTTTTGAGTCGCGGAGCGGCACTGCTTCCTGGTGAAAATGTTTCAGGAAACCTTCAGCATAAGAAAAATATTGCCATGCTTTTTCAAAGGCCGATTTTTTAATTGCGCACCAGGCGGCGGATATGTTCATCAAAATCAGTTCGCCGTCAAAGCCGGCAGCGTTTTCGGACGATGCCTGTCCGGCGTTGAGATGACTGACCGCCATAAAAAAACCATCCTGATCGTAACTTGCAAGATCGTCCAACATGATTCGTCCTATTTTTCGATGAAAACCGCCTTTCTCCTCATCGGTCGTCACCGAAATGACTGCGGAAAAAATAACATCGTGCGTAAAGACACAGGTGGAACCCTTCCTGACCAGCAGTTCATCCTGCACCAGGGACGAAAGAATCCGGTTTGTTTTCTCCAGGGAAAGATTCGTAACCTGGCTTAGGAACACCGCTTTGAAATGATAGCCGATACAAGAGGCCGCCGAAAGAAGCTTCTTTTGCTGCGGCGAAAGTGCAGTGAGTTGGCTCAGGACAAGATGCTCGGGGCTCCCGGAACGAATGGCTCCTGTCAGGTCTTTTCGGATTGCATTTTGCACCGGCTGATCTACTGCCAGCCGGCTTTTTCTGATCGATTTGATGATTTCCTTCGCTTTTAGCGGATTTCCCCCGCTGGCTGACCATAAATACTGCCCAAGGGCGGTCGCTTCATCCGGAGTAAAGCCCCAGTGAGCCGGTATGAAACGGTTGAAATGAGCTGAACCCAGCGGCTTCAACTGATAATTCACCACCCGCTTGAGATAATCTTTATCCGGTTCTACTTTTTCCGGTGCCTCTTTTCTGTTTTCCTGAGGACGTTGCGCTCCGATCATGATCAAGCCTGGAACAGCATTGCGCAGCACAAGTTCTTCGGTCAATGCCCGTGAAGCAGGGTCCGCCCACTGCAAATCGTCCAGAAAAAGGATAATCCGGTAACCGAAGCGGCTCACCGATTTCAAAAACTTTCCAAAGAAATAATAGAATTTTGATTTGATCTGGTGTGACTCCGTCTTTACCGGCGCTATTTCGAAGTTTTTCCCAAAGAACAGCTCCAGTTCTTCAAAGACTACCGTGACGGCACTCATATTGTGCTGCAAGGCCGCAGCAGCGTTCTGACGAAGCCTGTTCAGTTCATCCTCCGATAAAACCATGATCTGGCCCATCCAGTCACCGATCGCCTCCTTCCATGCCTGATAGGGAACCTGTCCCGGCTGATCGCTGCACTTGCCGCACAGCACGAAAGTCTTATTCCCGTTATAATGTTGAAGAACATGCCGAACCAGGCTGGTTTTACCGATTCCCTGCGCCCCCTCAACTAATAAAAATGAAGTATCAAACCTTTCAAAATCAGCCAGAAGCCGGGAAAGATATTCAGTTTCCTCTTCCCTTCCAATAAAAAACGGGCCTACGACCGGACTCTGTAAATTAGTTATCATCTTTTTCCTGCAGTATAACAGCAGGATAATAACATTTCAAAAGGGATTTTTACTTTTTTCTGGGAATAAAAATCAAGCCCTCATCATTCACTCTCAGTTTCATCACCGTGGATGAAACGATTAATCAGAGTTCTTTCGGAAGTGCCGTCGATCTTTTGCATGTTCAAACTCCCGCCGTGTAGGTAACACCGTTAAAACTGTCCCCTTTGTTAACCCGGTGCTTTGTCCGGAATACCTTCCAGAAACGCGAATCGTTGATATGTTCGAACACGTTCTGTCGCACATGGGATTCCGGCTATAATTTTCATACCAATCCTGATTTATTATCTCGAAGTAACAAACGCTGTTGAGTCCCACCCCAACCTGATAAAAATCTTCATTAGTTTCGTTATCTTTAACGGCATGGAAGACCATGTGATCGGTATAAAGAACAAGTTGGATGCAGGGCTGGCATTCAAGATCTCCAGGTTTAAGGAGCAGATCAAGAAAACCAAACCGCACAAACACGACGATTATTTTGAACTGATTTACTTAAGCGAAGGAGAAGGATTCCATTGGATTGAGACCGAAAATTTCAAGGTTTCTCCACCGGAGTTCTATTTTCTCAGGCCGGGACAAATGCATTACTGGCAGTTCACTTCCATACCCAAAGGTTTTGTCATTCTTTTCAAAACCTCTTTCTTCGACGATCTCAAAGAAACGGCTATTATCAGCTTATACCGCAAACTGGCCGATCAGTGCAGGATTCCGGTGCCGGAAGATGCGTTTCCGGAAACCACATTAAATGAAATACTGCATGAATTTTCACAAAATTCGATTTATTCGACGCACATCATTCATGGATTTTTGAGGGTCTTGTTTGCCCGGATCCTGCAATGGGCGGAAACGCAACCGCTCGTAAATGATGTTCCCGCTTCTCTCTTCGATAATTTTCAAAATCTGTTGATAAAAGAAACTCCCCGCCTGCATAAGGTCCGCGAGTTTGCCCGCCTTCTGAACACGACGCCTCAGAATTTAAATGCCACTTGCCGTAAACGTTCCGGGAAAACTGCCGGTGAACACATCACCGACCAACTTTTGCTGGAAGCCAAACGGTACATTTTACATACCGAAAATACCATCAGCGAAATCGCCTATATTCTGTCTTTTGATGATCCTTCTAATTTTGTGAAGTTTTTCAGGAGGCACGAAGCCTTAACGCCAGTCCAATTCCGGAGAAAATATTTTCAATAATACCATAATTCACACAAATAGTACCATTCATTCAGAAATAAAAACGGATAAATTTATCCGAAATTATGAGAAGGGGAATTATTTTATCCCTATTCTGCCCTAAACCAAACTAAAAGGTCTCTAAATGAACGGGAAATTTGTCAGTTTGCAGAGGAGTAAGCTATCGGGTTTAACGCTGTTGTTTTGCTTCCTCTTCCATTTTTCCTACGGACAAACCGGTTTAAAGTCACTGCTCGATCTGGCCGGGCGCAACTATCCGTCCATTGCGGCAAAGCAGGCAGAAGCCGAAGCCGCAAAGGCAAATGTGTCGCTGGAAAAAAATTCGTTGCTCCCGTCGCTCGATGCTTCTTACCAGGCCAATTATGCCACCTACAACAACATCACGGGAATGACCTACCCCGGGCAGGTGATGCCAATCAGCGGTCCTCCTTCCAACGACAATTACGGTGCGGTGCCCGGTTCCGCCGCCAGTCTTCTTTTTAAATGGTCGCCCGTCACATTCGGGCAACGGTCAGCGGCTATCGCTTACAACGAGATGCAGTATGAAAAGCAGTTGGCCAGCGTAGAAGACGAAGTGCTGAAAGTAAAATTTAAAGTAGCGTATTTATACCTCGAAATGGCTGCGACCGAACAATTGATCAACGCCTGGCAAAAAAACATCGAACGGAACGCCTTCAACCTGAAGCAGGTTTCTTCTCTGGTATCGGCCGGCCTCCGTCCGGCGGTGGACAGCCTGAAATTCAAGGGGGAGCTCTCCAAAGCCAAAACGCAGCTTTTTGAACTGCAGAACCTGCTGGAAAGCCAGAAGCAACAAATGCAGGAGCTGTTGGTATCGGAAAATCTGCAGGATATAGAAATTAGCCCATTTTTCTTTTCGGCCCTGCCCCATTCTCCGGATGATCGTCCGGACATGGATTCCACGATGAATCCCTTATTGAAAATGGCAGAGCTTGACCTGAAAGCGAACCAGGCCCGGCTGAAACAAATTCACCGTTCGTGGACACCGAAGCTGGAATTCTGGGGTACGACTTACGCCCGTGGCTCGGGCATCAGCTTTAACGGCACGGTAGATAAAGCGGAAGGCTGGTCGTTCAGCCGCTATAATTACGGTCTTGGCCTGCAGATGACCTTCCCCCTACTCGACCTGCCTCAGGTCAGGTTGCAGGGCAACAGGCAGGAAGCGCTCACCCGTTCTGCCGAACAGTACCTCC
>CAZOYZ010000139.1:0-7604 GCA_964584045.1 uncultured Prolixibacteraceae bacterium
ATGACTATGATCAATCTTACCATTAACAACAAACCCATAAAGGTCGAGGAGGGAACCACTATTTTTGAAGCGGCCAAACGGCATAACATCCTCATCCCTCATTTTTGCTATCTCGAAAACGTACACCAGATCGGCGCCTGCCGCATTTGTGTGGTGGAGGTTGAAGGCGCAAGAACCTTGATGGCTTCATGCGTAACCGCTGCCACAGAAGGAATGAAGGTCTACACCAATACCGAAAAAGTACGTAAGGTACGCAAAGTAATTTATGAACTGATCCTCTCCGATCATCCAAAAGATTGTCTGGGTTGCTGGCGTAACCAAAATTGTGAATTGCAGCAATTGGGCGAATTGATCCAGGTAAACGACTTCCGGTATGAGGGCGCTAAGTCGAAAGATGTCGTTGACGATTCAAGCCCTTCCATTGTCCGCGACAGCTCAAAGTGCATCCTTTGCCGCCGTTGTGTGACCGTCTGCAACGAAATCCAGGGAGTTGGACTGATGAACCCTCACCACAGAGGCTTTGCGACCTATATCGGACCATCGGAAGATGAATTGCTGGGCGAATCGATCTGCACCAACTGCGGTCAATGTGTGTTGGTTTGTCCGGTCGGGGCACTGAAGGAAAAGAATTCAACTTCTGTGGTCTGGGATGCCTTGTTAGATCCGTCAAAGACAGTAGTGGTACAAACCGCGCCGGCCGTGCGGGCTGCTTTGGGCGAACGGTTCGGGTACGAACCCGGCACACTGGTGACCGGCAAAATGGCCGCTTCATTGCGTGCGCTGGGATTCGACTACGTGTTCGATACCAACTTTGCCGCCGACCTCACGATTATGGAGGAAGGTTCTGAATTCCTGGAAAGAGTCAAAGAAAAATTCAATTCGCCGGCCAATGGAGTCGCCTTGCCCATGATCACCAGTTGCAGTCCGGGCTGGATCAAATATGTAGAACACCATTATCCCGAACAACTTGATCATCTTTCAAGCTGCAAGTCGCCCCACATGATGCTGGGAGCATTGACGAAGAGTTATTTTGCACAAAAAAACGGCCTTGATCCGAAAGATCTCTTTGTCGTGTCGGTGATGCCCTGTACCGCGAAAAAATTTGAAATCACCCGTCCCGAAATGCAGCATGACGGGTACCCTGACGTCGACGCAGTGATCACCACCCGCGAATTGGCCCGGATGATCAAGGATGCCGGAATCGACTTCCGCAACCTGCCTGACGAAAAATTTGACTCGCCCCTGGGATTATCGTCCGGCGCAGCCGACATTTTCGGAACAACCGGAGGTGTAATGGAAGCTGCCATCCGGACCGTGTACGAGTTGGTCACCGGTCGCGAACTGCCCCTGGAAGGATTGCATGTGCAATCGTTAGCCGGACTGAAACGGATTAAAACTGCCGAGCTGAAGATTGAAAATCCCACCCGCGAATATGCTTATCTGGACGGGGTCACAATTAAAGTGGCGGTGACCAGCGGACTGAAAGGCGCCGCTAAACTGCTCGATGAGATCAAGGCCGGTAAAAGTCCGTATCATTTTGTTGAGGTCATGGGATGCCCGGGCGGCTGTATCAGCGGCGGAGGACAGCCCAGACCGGTCGATAACGCCATCCGGATGAAACGTCTGGAAGCCATTTACCGGGAAGATGAAGGCAAAAAGTTACGCAAGTCGCACGAGAATGAGGACATTCTCACACTTTATCATGACTTTCTCGGCCAGCCTCTCGGACATTTATCGCATGAGTTGCTGCACACGCATTACACAAAAAGAAAGAAAAATTAATTGTCATTTTCATCGCTGCCCTTTCTTTTGCCGGCATACTGCCCTGATTACAGGGCAGTATGATGGATACCCTGAAGGATCTTCTGTTATTTAAATCAGATTATTGCACGTTGAGGCCTCACAAACGGGAGTGGAAAACTTTATCATGCAGCAATTTCATAACGTTTTTTTCTTATCTTCACCCAACTAAAGGGGAGGACTTAACATGTTTTATACGAAATATCGCCAAACAATCATCTCATTATCACTGGAATCAAGTCACTATGAACTTTTTGTCCATTTAGATCAAAGTTGTGTTAAAAGTTGTTAATTTTACCTGTACTTAACTAATCAGCCATTAACTGATGACCTCAAACCGGATAGAAAGAAGAAGTTTTCTCAAAATGGTTGCAGCAGGAGCAGGCGGTACCATGTTACCATTACCGCTTCTGTCTGAAATTCCAGGCAATCTCAGTACTCCTGTACTGCCTAAGTTTAAAATTACCGAGCCGGAATGGATTTTGCACAGTGACGGAACGTTTGACCTGATTGCCGGAAGCATGCGCCTGCGCAATTGCCGCCCTACCATTGACGGACAGAGCATCTTTGTCCGTAACACGTTCATGGGCGACTCCCCGAAAGGAAAGCGTATTATCTATGAACTGGACCGGGGATTTGTGATGCTCGATCTGAAAATAAACAGGGGGTCTGTTTCCATTGGAGCTGAACTAAGCAGCATTTCACGTGCGCCATTTTGGTTTTGTCCCCTTGGAGAAGCCAAGATGGAAGGGGTAGACCAGTTTTACAAGCAGGGACTTGGATTTGGGGGACAGTCGGGCTTGTTTGAAATTCAAAGGCAAACTGCTGAGGAATGGGGCAATGTGACCGGTGAACAAGCATGGTCGTACGATTCTTATCTTGCCACAGCGCTGATGTCAAGAACTTATGAAACCCTGGCGTTTAGTGCCTATGACCATAACGACTTTCTTCAAAAGAGCACCATCTACAACCGTCCGCACCGGAAAGGCCTGCTTGACCGCTATCCGGACCGCGAAGAGCTCTTTTTTGAAACCGGCTTTGTCATGGAAAATATTCCGCTGAAAGATGATTTCATTAAGCTGCCCGATATCTACATTGTACAGGGTAACCGGCCTTATGAAACTCTTCAGCATATCGCGTGGAATATTTCAGAAAACATGGTGGCCCGGAAAGATACCAAAACCAGTTACCACTGGTCGTCCTGGTATGAGTTCAAAAAAGAATTTTCCTTCGAAATACTGAAGGAACAGTTGAGTACTCTCGATAAAATAAAACCCGCCATTCCGATCCAGACCATCCAGATCGACGATGGCTACACCCTGCACGGAGACTGGCTTGATACCAACGACAAATGGCCGCGATCGATGGAAGATGCCGCCCGTGAAATCTTTCAGCGCGGTTACCGGGCCGGGATTTGGATCGCTCCCTTTATGGTCGATGAGCATAGTAAATTATTCCGTAGCCATCCAAACTGGCTGATCAAGGATCTTGACGGCAATCCTATTCCCGAATGGCAGACTCCTGAAGGAAATCATTATGTTCTCGACGGCAGTCACCCGGATGTGCAAAGGTATATCTCCAAAGTGTTCCGCACCTTCCGGAAAATGGGTTATACCTTCTTTAAGACGGATTTTCTGGATTGGGGACTAAAAGACAGTATCAACATTAAACGTTATAACAAGGATAAGACGTCGGTTCAGATCCTGGTCGAGGTGCTGAACCTTATCCGGGAAGAAATCGGGGCCGGCAGCTACTGGCTGGCCGGTATTTCACCGTTTGGACCGCTGATTGGCATTGTTGACGGGATGAGAGTGTCGAACGATGTGGAAAGCGCCTGGACAAGGGAAGGCGTCAGAAATATGTTTCAGGAGACCTATAACGGTCAGTATTTCAATAATGTATTCTGGCAAAATGACCCGGACGTCGTCTATTTAAGGGATGTCAACACCGAACTTACCGAAACGGAAAAACTGACCATCGCCCGGTGGAACGGGATGTTGGGAGGGGTGGTCCATACATCTGACCGCTTTTCAATCCTTTCGGAAAAACAACTGGATTTTTGGCGTTTTCTCCAGCCACAGGATCGTCCCCAAAGCGCGGAACTTCCTTTCTGGGGATTGGGCAAAAAATGCAAAGTCGCGGTTCGCCGTTATAAGTCGCCGCGCGCATGGTGTGCCCTGTTCGTTAACGATACAGATGTTCCCATTCAGGAAAATTTCAACATGACCGAACTAAACGGCGAAGAAAGTTGCTGGACATTTGAGTGGGAGAACGCTCAAAGCATCCCTCATGGCAACCTCAATAATTTCACGATGGTCCTCGACAAACACGAATCGAAACTGCTCTATCTGACCAACGGGAATAATCCTCCCCCGCCAAACCTGACGATCAGCGGGATCCTGTTAAGTGCCGCGGAGGAATAGCCGGGCGCCTTTCACGAATAGGAAAGGAGCCGCGAGAACCATTTCAAAGAAAAACAAGTGAATTTTTCCGTCATCCCGTGCTAAAACAGGCGAAGGATTTCGGGGAATTAAAAGTTAACACTATTTTAGGGCTTTCATTTAAGGAAGCTTGATATGGATTACAGTGCATTAACTATTCATACTCCTGTCGAATTGATCAATGCTGCCCTGCATGACAGCCTGATCGGGAACCTGCGGATAAAAATCGAGAAGATCGCCGATGGAGAAGTTCTTGCCAGTATGCCTGTCTGCACTCAGACTTCACGTCCGGGGGGAATGCTGCACGGAGGATCAAGCCTGGCTATGGCCGAAACAATAGCTGGACTGGGAACGATGGTGCTGATCGACCAAAACGGGTTCGATGTCCGCGGAATACAGGTGAGCGCCAATCACACAGGAAGTATGAAGGAAGGGACCGTCCGGGCGACGGCAAAAATTATCCACCGCGGAAACAAGACCCACGTCTGGAATGTTGATTTGCACGACGAGAATGGCCGGCTCATTTCAACAGCCCGGGTCACGAATATCATTGTAACAAAGAAATGACCAGAAAGGACGACTACAGTATTTTTCTCGAAAAGCTTTTATCCAAAAACAGGCCCTTTGCAGCGTGGTCGATGCCGGGAGAATCCACCCCGGAACTCCTGATCGGTGAGAAAGATGACCTGCTCACCCTGCCCGACTTCAGAAAACTGAACGGGCAGGAAGGATTTGTATTCGCTCCGTTCCGGATCACGCCAGCCTCGCCGCTGCTCATACTTCGTCCGGGTATCTGGTTAAGAGATCATGAAGCGGTCTCCTCGTTCAACATCGATTCCCTTCCTTCACTGGAACCTGCATCTCCGAAAAAAACTGATTATTATACGATCACTGAATCGGATTACCTGCGCGACATCCGGCTGACAATCGCTGAAATCAAGCGGACCAGCTTGTCCAAAGTCATTGTCTCACGACTGCTGCCCGCTGAAAGAAAGGATGAGTCGATCGGAGAATTATTCATGCAGCTCCGGAAAATGACTCCCAACGCGTTTGTTTACCTGGTGAACCTGCCGCAGGCCGGATTATGGGTCGGCGCGACCCCGGAAGTGCTGCTGCAATCGCACGGGAAAATGATGGAGACAGTCGCGCTGGCAGGCACACAATCCCGCAGGAACGACTCCGATTACAGCTGGTATGCCAAGGATATCGAAGAACAGGCTTTCGTTTCGAGGTATACCCTCGATGTTTTTTACCGTTTCGGTATTCATCATTATACCACAAAAGGGCCGGAAACGATGGAAAGCGGTAAGGTGGCCCACCTCAAAACCAGCTTTCGCTTTTCGGCGCTGAAAGTAGACCACCAGCTTGGAAACTTCATTGCCGAATTTCATCCCACTCCTGCTGTTTGCGGACTTCCCAAAGAAAAAGCCGACCGCTTTATCAAAAAAATCGAGAAGCACGACCGCCGCTATTACACCGGATACCTGGGACCCTGGCGTATGAACAAGTGCGTCAGATTATTTGTAAATTTGCGGTGTATGGAAGTGACCGACAGCCGTTATATGTTATATTCGGGCGGAGGTATTACTTCCAAATCCGTTCCGGAAGATGAATGGATGGAAACAAACAACAAGGCGGAGACATTGTTATCGGCCATTGAAGCTGTCCAAAATCAATGATATCGACAAAGAAACACATCGGGCAACTGGCAGCCATCTTACTGTCAAAGGAGATCGACGACATCATTCTGTCGCCGGGATCGAGGAACGGCCCGCTTATTCATACGTTTGGGGGAAGCGGGTTATTTCATTGCCTCAGTATTGTGGATGAGCGGAGTGCAGCTTATTTCGCCACCGGACTGGCACAAGGTAAACGGAAACCAGTCGTACTGGTCTGCACCTCCGGTACCGCAGCCCTCAATTACGGCCCCGGAGTCGCCGAGGCTTTCTATCTGAACGTGCCGCTGATCGTGCTTACCGCCGATCGTCCTCCCTGGTGGATCGGTCAGGCTGAAAGCCAGTGTATCCCTCAAACTCATATTTTCCGGGACTTCACAAAAAAAGAGGTGACCCTGCCGTTGGGCGAATCCGGAGACGAACTGTGGTTCGCCGCCAGGCTGATCAATGAATGTATTAATACGGCTGTCTCGGGAACTCCCGGCCCCGTGCATATTAACATCCCGCTGGAAGAACCGCTGCACGAACTGGTCAGCCGGGAATTGCCGCCGGCGCAGGTCATCGAAACGACTCCGGCGCAACCGTTTCTGACCGGGCAGCAACTCGACCGGCTGGCTTTGACGTTCAATAAGGCCGAACGGGTTTTGATCCTGCCGGGACAGCAGTTCCCCGATACCGGGCTTGAAAATCTTTTGGCTAAGATCTCCCTCAGATCCGGAGTTGTTGTATTAAGGGAACATCTTTCCAACCTGAATGATCCGCAATTCTGCGGCAGCATCGACCTGCTGATGCCCACCCTGAAAAAAGATGATGCGAAAGGTTTTTGTCCGGAACTGCTCATCACGTTCGGGGGACAGTTCGTATCGAAATCACTGAAGCAGTTTCTCCGGAAAAACAAGCCTCACGATCACTGGCACCTGACACGCTCGAATGAACATCCTGATACGTATCAATCCCTGACGAACGTGATCAACCAGGATGCGGGCACTTTTTTTAAACAACTTTTGAGCAGGGCCGTTGTAAAAGATAAAGCCTACCTGCAACGCTGGAAGGAAAAAGAGCAGCAGGTAACCACAAAGAGAGACCAATTTACTGCTCAAACCGAATTTTGCGATCTGAAGGTCTTTGCCCTGATCGGCAAGGCAATCCCTCCGGGGTCGGTGATCCACCTGGGCAACAGTTCTCCGGTTCGTTACGCGCTGACGGGCAGCGCGGTTCAAGGGGCACTGTACCTGGGCAACCGCGGCACCGCCGGCATCGATGGCGTGTTGTCCACCGCGGTTGGCTTTGCATCTGCCTCGGAAAGACTGAACACCGTTATTCTGGGCGACCTGTCGTTCTTTTACGATTCCAACGGCCTCTGGAATAACCATCTCAAAAAGAATCTGCGCGTGGTGGTGATCAATAACCGTGGAGGCAACATTTTCAGTATGATCAGAGGCCCTGAAGAATCACCGGCCTTTGAGGAGCATTTTTTTACTGAAAATAAGATCCGGGCTGAGGGAATTGCAAAAACGTTCGGCCTGGATTATTCTCAGGCCACCAACGAAGAAGAACTCGGAACAGCGCTTCAGTATTTTTACTCCTCCCGGCCCGACCGGGCGGCACTGCTGGAGGTCTTTACCCATGCGGCCACCAACAGCCGGATATTCCGGGAGCTGTTCAGAGCGGTGAGCGAAACCGGGGA
>CAZOYZ010000139.1:7704-11058 GCA_964584045.1 uncultured Prolixibacteraceae bacterium
AGCTGAAGTTTTTGAGGTGTCTTATACATTGACGACTAAAAAGAATTCATTCATGAATACAAACAGAAGCTGGGAAACCGTTAAAGAATACGAAGACATTCTTTTCGGCTATTTTGAAGGGATCGGAAAGATCACCATTAACCGCGAACGGTACCGGAATGCCTTCCGCCCCGCCACGGTCCATGAAATGAGTGACGCGTTGCGCATATGCCGGGAAGATCAGCGGATCCGGGTAGTGGTGCTGACCGGAGCAGGCGATAAGGCTTTTTGCGCCGGAGGTGACCAGAACGTGAAGGGGAAAGGCGGCTATATCGACAAAGACGGCATACCCCGGCTCAACATCCTGGAAGTACAAAGGCAGATCCGGAGCCTTCCCAAACCCGTGGTGGCCATGGTCAACGGGTATGCCATCGGAGGAGGTCACGTGCTGCATGTGGTCTGCGACCTGAGCATTGCCAGTGAAAATGCCGTTTTCGGACAAACCGGCCCCAAGGTAGGAAGCTTTGACGCCGGACTGGGTGCCTCTTACCTGGCCAGTATCGTCGGTCAAAAGAAAGCACGGGAAATCTGGTTCATGTGCCGCCGGTATTCAGCCGCTGAAGCACTGGAGATGGGCCTGGTTAACAAGGTCGTGCCGCCCGACCAACTGGAAGACGAGGTAGTGGACTGGGCTAAAAAAATGATGGAGCACAGCCCCCTGGCCTTGCGTATGCTGAAGCTCGGGCTGAATGCCGAACTCGACGGACAGGTGGGTATCCAGGAGTTTGCCGGGAATGCAACCCTGCTGTATTACCTCACCGAAGAAGCTCAGGAAGGGAAAAATGCGTTCCTTGAAAAACGCAAACCCGACTTCGGCAAATTCCCGAAGTTCCCCTGATAGCCATAAAATAGAGGCCGGCACATGGGAACCGGAGCAGGAAAACTTTGAAATTTGAAATTTTAATTAGATATGGCTACAGCAAAAAGTTGGATAAAGGCTGCACGGCCACGGACGCTGCCACTGGCCCTCTCAGGGATCATCATGGGGTGTGGACTGGCCTGGTTCTATGGTGCGATCCATGCTCCGGTGAGCATATTGGCCATCATCACAGCCATCTGCATCCAGATATTCTCCAATTTCGCCAACGACTACGGTGACAGTCTGAAAGGCACCGACAACACGTTCCGGATCGGTCCTTCGCGGACCATACAGGCCGGAGAGATCGCACTGAAAGAAATGGAAAAAGGGATGTATTTCATTGGAGGATTAAGCCTCTTTTTTGGCAGTTGGCTGGTTTATATCGCCACATGGCATATCTCTCCGCCGGTGTTCCTCAGCTTTATCGGACTTGGGGTGCTTTCGCTGCTTGCTGCGTGGTTTTACACATCGGGAAAACACCCGTACGGGTATATTGGGCTGGGCGATCTGTCTGTCTTTCTCTTTTTCGGATTGCTGCCGGTAGCAGGCGCTTTTTTCCTGAATTCCGGATTTCTGAAGCCGGCTGTTCTGCTTCCGGCATGCGCGACAGGTTTATTCAGCACGGGAGTTCTTAATCTGAACAACATGCGTGACATCGGGAATGACAAACGCTCGGGTAAAATTACCCTTCCTGTAAGGATGGGTGAACAGATCAGCCGTGTGTATCATCTGGTTCTCATACTTGGTGGCTGGACCGCCGCAGTGATTTATACGTATGAAGAACAGGAATCTTCCTGGCAATGGCTGTTCCTGCTCGTATTCCCGTTATTCGTGAACGATCTGGTCAAAATTTACAGAATTCGTGATGCCGCCGCTCTTGATCCTTTTCTAAAACGGCTTGCCCTTTCCACACTGGCGTTCACGATCCTGTTCTGCACCGGATTGATCGTGTCAGTTTCATAAAAGTAAACAAATGAACGGATCTTTCAAAAAACAGATCTTACCCTTTATAAAGCCGGTAATTACTTCGCGCGGCAAATACGAAAGCCGTCCTGTCTGGCTTCTTTTCCTTGAAGAAAACGGGATAACCGGTATTGGTGAGTGTGCTCCTCTTCCGGGCTTAAGCAGGGAAACCCCAGAACAGGTGGAAAATCTCTTGAAGGAGATCATCGCAGCACCGGAAGTGTTCACCGGCCGGCCGGAACTGCTCAGCAAGGTTCCTTCGGTCCGTTTCGCACTTGAAATGGCCTGGCTTGGTCTTCGGCAGGGGGGAAAACAAGTCCTTTTCCCGTCGCTCTTTACTGACGGGCAACAAGGTATTCCGGTGAACGGACTGATCTGGATTGGCGAAAAGGACGATCAGAAAAGGCAGATCCGCGAAAAACTCGAAACAGGATTCCGGTGCATTAAGCTTAAAATAGGCGCTCTCCGCTTTGAAGAAGAACTGGAATTACTGGAAGCTCTGAGAACGGAAGGCTGTTCGTATGCACTTACCCTTCGGGTGGACGCCAACGGCGCCTTTAAGCCTGAAGAGGCTCTTGCCAAACTGGAACGGCTGGCTCATTTTGAGATCCATTCCATCGAGCAACCCATTGCTCCGGGGAATCCGGAACAGATGGCGAGGCTGTGCAACGAGACCCCGGTTCCCATCGCGTTGGATGAAGAATTGATCGGGATTAACAGCCGGGAAGCAAAGGAAGAACTACTGGATACCATCCGCCCTCATTTCCTGGTGCTGAAACCCAGTCTGCACGGCGGCTTTGCCGGTTGTAATGAATGGATCGAACTGGCGGAGCAACGATCTGTCGGCTGGTGGATCACCTCTTACCTGGAGTCCGCCATCGGACTGAACGCCATCGCACAATGGACTTTTACCAAGCAGGTTACTGTGCATCAGGGGCTGGGAACCGGACAATTATTCAGGAACAACTTTGACTCCCCGCTCGAACTAAGAGGTGAAAAGCTGTGGTTTAATCCGGAGAAAGGTGCCTTGCCTTTGAGTCCGGATGCGGTATCCCGGCTGTGAAAACATAGGCCGACAGCCTTAACAAGCAATTTGTCCTGTCCGGAATTTGTTTTCATGGAATTTATGTCTATCTATGTATTCTGTGTGGTCCAGATTATGACAACTTTTCCGTCCCATATCATCCTGAATGGCCGGAGTACTTCCGTCACCTCCCTTATTCAAAAACGCGGCCCGGCAACCGGGTGGGAAAAGGAATGGCTGGACTTCCTGGCAGCATGGTATGCCGCCAACGATTCGATCATGGTGAATACCTCGGGAAGCACCGGCAGGCCAAAGACGATCCGGCTGTCGAAAGAATTCGTGGCCGCAAGCGCCCGCCGGACCCTGTATTATTTCGGGTTGAAGGAAGGCGACCGGGTGCTGCACTGCCTGCCTTCCCGCTATATTGCAGGAAAGCTGATGATCGTGAGAGCTCTGCTTGGCCAACTCG
>CAZOYZ010000140.1:0-11013 GCA_964584045.1 uncultured Prolixibacteraceae bacterium
TTTGTTCCCATCGTCGATTCCCTTACAATCAAATCGTTCCGGATAATCACCGTTTCCGTGGCTACGTTCTGCGGTTGTTCGATCTGGCGGATCGCCAACCGGGCTGCAGCCTGTCCCATTTCAAAGGCATGGTCGTCGATGGTAGTCAGAGCCGGTTCTATGATCAAAGAGGTCGGCGTATTACTGAAGCCAACCACTGCAATGTCTTCCGGTACCCTCATTCCTGCCTTTTTGATGGTTTGAATCGTGCTGATGGCGCTGGTATCGTTGGAACAGAAAAAACCATCAGGCGGGGAAGGCATTTTCAGAAATTTTTGAGCGGCCTGAGTTCCTTCGTCACTGCTTAGATCTTCGGTGAGACAGATCAAGTCTTCTTCAGGGGCAATCCCGTTCCTCCTCAGCGCTTCCCGGTATCCTCTCAGCCTGTCCCGGAAAATAGCCATATGCTGGTTCCCGGCGATGTGGGCGATCCGCCGGCACCCGATCGATATTAAATGTTCAGTGGCTTTGATGGCAGCACCAAAATCATCGATAATGACTTTGTGGGTCTCAATTTCGTTGCAAACCCGGTCAAAAAAAACGAGCGGAATGTTGTTCTCCTTGAATATGGCAAGATGATCGTAATTATTCGTTTCCATAGCCAGACAGGCGATGATCCCGTCGGCCTGACTGGCAAGCAGCATACGGGCATTCTCTTTTTCCCGCTGATAGGAGTTGTTGGACTGGAAGATGATCACATAATAGCCGGCCTTGCTGGCCACTTCTTCAATCCCTGCGATGGCCGATGATTGAAAATAACGGTCGATACGCGGGATCAAAACACCGATCAGATTCGTTTTTTTTCGCCGCAGATTTGCTGCGACGGTATTGGGATAGTAACCCAGCTTTTTTGCCAGTTGATGAACTTCGGCAGTCATTTTTTTCCCGATGCTCGGATGATTTTGCAGAGCTCTTGAGATGGTCGACGGCGAAACATGTAACCGTTCAGCCATCTCCTTTATCGTAATTTTGGATTTTCTCATATACTTTAAAACTGACCGGAAAATCACTCACTTCAGATTCTACCCGGATTATATGGTGCAAAGTAACAAGAAAATATGAACGATCGACCGCTCCGTCTGAAAAACTACACAATCGTTTGTTTTTGCAGCGAGATTTTGGGAATATTCAACAGACGATCCCGTAACAGAACTTTTTTCGTAATTTTAAACCCGGTCTTTTGGCCGGAAAAAGAATTGCTAATTTTACACCCTTATGCAATTTACCGACGACACAGGGGAACGGGAACTGACCCAACGCATCTGCAACGGGGACCGGATGGCCTTTGACTTTGTTTTTCGCCGGTATTACCCCGGCCTGGTGGTTTTTGCTTCACAGTTCACCCTGGAAACCGGATCGGCCGAGGAGATTGTCCAGGATTTCTTTGTGAACCTGTGGGAAAAAAGAACGAATTTGCTGGCCTCCGGGTCATTGAAATCCTATTTTTTTATGGCGGTCAGAAATCGTTGTTTCAATTTTCTGAAGCGTAAAAAGGTGGAAAGGGAGGTCATTGAAGCACTCAGACAGTTTTCCAGGCAATCGCTTCTGTTTGACCCCGATCTGTATGTTGCCGGAGAATTGCAGGAAAAGATCACCCGGGCTGTGAATGCACTGCCACGACGTTGTCGCGAGATATTCATGATGAGCCGGTTTGAAGGAATGAAAAATGATGAAATTGCCAAAACCCTGAATCTTTCCAAAAGGACCGTTGAAACTCATATTTCAAATGCCCTTGTCAGCCTTCGTAAAGATTTGAAGGAATATACCGGACTATTTGTTTTAGCAGGACTCCTGGGTTTGTAGATGCAGGTTGCCCTGATCATGGTGATCAGCACAGATTAACCCCAGGTTCTTGCTTGCTTTGGCCCGAAATGGCATAACAAGGATCAGCAAACAGTTCCGGGTTGTTAAAAATTTTTCTTTTTTTTACGTGTGTTTTTGCGTCCGGTTGTATTATCTGTAAAGTTACCGGGAATGCCGGCAGCAATCAGAAAGAAGTATGACAGGAAATCGGGAGTATTCTCAAAAAATTAAGGAGTCCCTGCACAAGCAGCAACAGCTTTCTCAGGAAGAAGAGGTCATGGAGGCATTTCATGCGATCGGGAGAGTGAAGAAAATCGATACCGGCGAAGCACTTCCGGTAGTCTGGTCACGGATTGACAGAACCGCGATCTTCTCAAAATTGTATGATCGTTTTTCGCGGGTTGCGGCCATTCTTGTTTTTCCCTTATTCCTGATGGCTTTATGGGGTGTGCTCCGGGAACGGCCTGCTCCGGTCTCTGAGTCAGTCAGCCAGGAGATCACCGCTCCCCTGGGAATCAAATCGCAGGTCATTCTTCCGGACAGTACCCGTGTATGGCTGAATTCAGGTAGTTCGATCCGCTATCAAACGCCGTTTACCGGGGGGCGGAGGGAAGTTAAACTTTCGGGAGAGGCTTATTTTGAAGTAACCCGTGACCCGGCGAATCCGTTTCTGGTTTTTGCAGACAAAAGCTTGCTGGAGGTGCTGGGCACGACATTCAACGTAAAAGCATACCCGGACGGGTTCGGAGTTGAAGTCGCCCTGCTGGACGGAAAGCTTCGTTTTACAGCAGATGAGGGCCCCGGGGAAAACAGGAAGGTGATCCTTAGTCCGGGAGAACGTGCTGTCTGCGGAGAAGACAGGCAGATCACCATTAGCCGGGAACCGCTGGAAAAATATGCAGCCTGGCGCGTCGGAAAGCTGGTGTTCGATGAAACACCCATGCCGGAAGTGGCACATCGTCTGGAACGCTGGTTTGGTGTGAAGGTCATTATCAGCGACACCCGGCTAAACGCCTACCGTTTTACGACCACGTTCGACAACCAGTCGTTGCCGCAGGTGCTGGAATTGCTCGAAATAAGCTCTCCCTTAACCGCGCGTTACGAGCCGGGAAAATTTGACGAGGCAACCCATACCGGTGAAGCCGCGAAAGTCTATTTTAGTTACCGTAATCAGGGAAACATGAAAAAATAACGGATCATAAAAAAGAAGAAGGTGCGTCCAACACCTTCCTCTCAGCCCCTAAGGGCCTATTTTACAGTTTTAACAAAAACAGTTCAAATTTATGCAAAAAAACATGAAACTGCTATGCCTGTTCATGAAACGGCATAGGAAAATCGTAAGAGCTATGCGTGTGACGCTTTTTATTTTATTGGTTTGCTCGTTTCAGGTTATTGCCGGTTCGGGGTATTCGCAGAATGCCCGGTTAAGCCTGCATTTCCGGGGTGCCTCCGTGAGAGAAGTACTTGGTGCCATCGAAGCCCAAAGTGAGTTTTATTTTCTTTATAACAGTGAACTGATCGATGTTCAGCGTAAAGTTGATCTCAGTGTCGAAAATGAAACCGTCGATCAAATCCTTTCCAGGCTGTTCCGGGAAGGTGAAGTAAAAATCGTCATCCGCGACAGGCATATCATTTTGACGCCTGAAGGAAAAGCAGTCACACAACCTGTCGGGGAAATCAGGGGCACGGTGAGAGGACCGGACGGAGAGCCGTTACCCGGGGTGAGCATTTTAGTCAAGGGAACTTCTGCCGGTACCGTAACTGACGGGAACGGTAACTTTTCATTAAAGGAAGTAAGCGGAGAAAAGATCCTGGTAGTGTCTTTTATCGGGATGAAAACACAGGAAATCGCCATTGGAGGCCGATCATTCCTGAACGTGGTTTTGGAAGAAGAAAGTATTGGCATCGAAGAAGTTGTTGCGGTTGGCTATGGTGTTCAGAAAAAGATCAACCTGACCGGAGCTGTTTCGGCAGTCAGGGGTGACATCCTCGAAACCAGACCCATCGCAGCAGTTGGCGCCGGCCTTCAGGGGTTGTTACCCGGGGTAACGATCACCTCTTCATCCGGACAGCCGGGAAGTCCCGAAGTCAGCATTTTGGTGAGAGGCGTCAATACCATTCACAGTCAGACAAATCCTCTGATCCTGATTGACGGCGTTGCGGGAGGAGATATCAACCTGGTTAACCCGGACGATATTGAAAGTGTCAGTGTGCTGAAAGATGCGGCATCGTCGGCGATCTATGGCGCCCGGGCTGCGAACGGGGTTATCCTGATCACGACAAAAAAAGGGAAAAGTGAAGGGAAAACAGCTTTCAGTTATTCCGGCTATTATGGTATACAAACCCCTGTTTCACTACCCGGGCTTGTCAACGGCCGGCAATACATGACCCTCGAGAATGAGGCGCGCAGCGCCAGAGGTGTTGCGATACCGTATTCGGATGAGGCATTTATGAAGTATGATTCCAGGAACTTTCCGAACGATTATTCCAATACGGACTGGATCAGCGAGACCTATAAGAGATATGCCACGCAGCAGAACCATAATTTCAATATCGACGGGACCTCCGGCAAATCTTCCTACTACATGTCCTATGGCTTTCTGGAGCAAACGGGACTGATCGTCGGAGATCCTTATTATTCCAACAGACACAATGTCCGGTTGCGGCTGAACACGGCAGTTTCCGGCTGGCTGAAGTTGGACGGGAACATCAGCTATATTGACTTTTACAGAAGAGACGCCGGCGGTTCCGGCACCGGGGGTGTTTTTCGTTTAACGCAGCGTATTTCCCCTTTGCTCCCGGTGAAATGGCAACTTCCGACCGACGACGGTGGCTGGAAAGATTCGCCTTACTGGTCGTACGGGTCTGTTTCCAATCCGGTGCGTACTGCTTACGAATCGGGATACACCAAAAACTATTCGAGAACGTTTAACGGAAATTTCAACGGCACGCTTCTCCTTGGCGAAGGAATGAATATCAATACCCAGTACGCTTATAATTATTACACCCGTGACGTGAAGGACTGGAGCCCCACCATGCCCCGGTTTCTGGGCGACGGTACACCTCATCCGGCGAACGACAATGCCGAAAACAGCATCGCCGAAACACACCGGAGCATCTTGACGCAAATGCTGGCAACCACTTTCAACTATGAAAAGAAATTGGCCAAACACGGCGTGAAACTCCTGGCAGGATTTTCTCAGGAATGGGCCTACATGCCTGTCCTTTCGGCATCACGAAAGAAAATACTGCTTGATGGAGTGGAAGAAATTGACGGGGGAACTGAAGATATCACCAACAGCGGGACCGCGGAGCACTGGGCGTTGCGCTCTTACTTCGGGCGGATCAACTATGATTTCGACGAAAAATATCTGGTTGAAGCGAATGTCCGTTATGACGGAACTTCACGGTTTGCCAAAAATAACCGGTGGGGAGTGTTCCCTTCATTTTCCGCGGGATGGAAATTCACTGAAGAAACATTCATGCGTTTTCTTAGCCCGGTGTTGACCATGGGTAAGTTGAGAGCTTCGTGGGGCGAACTGGGGAATCAGAATATCAGCGACAGTTATTATCCCTATCTGACGGAAATTGAACGGCAGACCAAGGCTTATCCGATCGGGAATAAAGAGAATGTCGGGTTTAAACAGTTTGCACTGGCTAACGAAAACATCCGGTGGGAGACCATCCGTATGTTCAATGCCGGGATTGACATCCAGTTGTTCGGCAGCCGGCTCGACCTGTCGTTTGACTGGTTTGAAAAAAACAACATTAACGCGTTGCTGAAGCCCATCTATCCGACAGTGATCGGCATTACAGCTTCCGACGATCTTCCCCTGGAAAATATCGGTTCAATAGAGAATAAGGGATGGGAGTTCAGTGTCGGCTGGCGTGATCAGATAGGTCGTGTACGTTATGGTTTGACTGCCAATTTATCGGATGCCAAAAATAAGATCACAGACCTGGGCACCAGCGCGCCGTCACTGGGCGATAAAATACGCCGGGTAGGCGATCCGATCGACGGCTATTACGGCTATCTGACCGGCGGGCTGGCACAAACTGACGATTTTGGTTCATATAATGAAACTACTAAAAAGTATGGGAATCCCGGTTTTGCCGTGATCAGCAGTTATGCAGCCATCATCCAGCCGGGAGATGTTGTTTACCGTGATCTCAGCGGCGAAAACAGCGAACCCGACGGGCGGATCGATGATCACGACAAGGTGGTCTTTGGAGATCCTTATCCGCGTTATTCATTTTCCCTGAGAGGTTTTGCTGAATGGAAAAATTTCGATTTTTCATTTTATTTCCAGGGAGTCGGAAAGGTGAATGGCTATTTGAGCGAAGAAGCACGTCATGCCTTTATCAATGACTATTCTGTTCCTAAAACAGCGCATCTGGACAGATGGACACCAAACAACACCGGAGCATCTTACCCGCGCATGTACTATCAGCCTGTTCATAATATCGTTTTTTCCGATTACTGGCTTGAGGATGCATCTTACGTGAGGTTGAAGAATATCCAACTGGGATATGCCCTTTCCAAACGCCTGACAGAAAAAATGAAGATAAACCGGCTGAAAGTCTATGTCTCGGCCGATAACCTGTTTACGCTGACCAGGTATTTTGGCGGGTTTGATCCTGAAGTACGGGAAACCTCAGGAGATGCTTATCCTCAGTTGAAAACGTTCGCAGTGGGTGTTCAACTTGGATTTTAGAAGATGTAAAAGGTAAAAAAGCTAAAAAGTAAAATGTGAAACCATATAACAACAGAAACCTGAAGCCGGAGACCGGAAACGGGGAACCGGATACCAGGGAAACTAAAGTAACCACAGTAACTATCAATTATATGACAATGAACTATCTTAAATACACCATTTTATTGATTCTTCTGTCAGTCACCGGTTGTGATGACGGTTTCCTGGATAAATACCCCCTGGATACCGTGACGCACGGTACTTACTGGAAGACTGAAGATCAGTTAAAAGCGGCGCTTTATCCATGCTATAACGGGTTCAGGTATGAATTGATCATGTACCCGAGTGTCTTTGGAGATGATGTCGTGTGGGGAGACCTGAGCAGCGGGCTGAGTAAGATACCCGGAGGAAGGCATACTGCGATGGACGGTTTTCCGTTCACCTCATTCTGGGGATATGCCTATAGTCATATCTTCGATTGTAATAATTTTCTCGATCATTACGATGCGGCGGAGATCGACCAGGATGTGAAGGATGTCTATGCCGCGGAGGTGAAGGTGATAAGGGCATTGCAGTATTTCTGGCTGACGAGCTACTGGGGTGATGTGCCTCTTCTTTCAACGGTCATCACTTCGGAGGAAGCTTATGGTCCAAGAGCTCCCAGAAGCGAGGTGATCCAATTCGTTCTGGATGACCTGGACTGGGCTGCAGCCAAGCTGGGGACCGCCATTCCAACCGGTGACGATCTTGGCCGCATCAACCGCTGGGGTGCACTGGCGCTGAAGGCCCGGGTCGCCCTGCAAAACGGGATGTGGGAAGTCGCGGCAGATGCAGCAAAAGAAATCATAGATCATAGTCCGTATGAGCTTTATCCCGATTATGGAGCGTTATATCATTTGGAGGGAAATGCCGAGGTGAATCCAGGTAATAAAGAGGCGATCATCTATAGTTTGTATGTGGAAGATCTTCGCATGAACAACATGACCAACTATACCTGTACCCCGGTTGATTACATCCGTTACAATGCCTCTAAACGGCTTGTGGATGCCTACCTGTGTACAGACGGGAAGCCTGCAAAGGCAGGATTGGAGTACTACCATCAAAGCGGAGTGAGCGTTTCTGACCGGTATACCTATCCGGAACAGCACTACGCAGATTACTTTGTTGAACGGGACCCGCGAATGTCCATGACCCTTTATACGCCGGGCGACGAGTGGCCGGGCGGAGATGACGGCGATCCGGACGTGGACGTGGCTAATCCGGTATTCCAATTGCCCCGGTTTGCTGTGCTTCAAAATAATAACAGGCTGGGAGCAAATGTGTTAACTGGTTTTTATTTTAAAAAGTACAATACACCTGAACTGGCCGGCTCAACCAACCGCGATTATAACAACATCAATATTATTCGTTATGCCGAAGTCCTGTTGATCTATGCCGAAGCCTTGTTCAACAAGCAGGGTGAGACCTTAACACAAGAACAGATCGACATGACCATCAACCAACTTCGCGAACGGGTTGGTATGCACCCGATGATCCTGACCGAACTGGATGCGTGGGGACTGGACCTCAAAACCGAATTTCACCGGGAACGCCGGGTTGAAATGGCGATGGATGGCATGCGGTATTATGACATCTTAAGATGGAAGGAAGGGGAGAAAACTCTGGGCAAAGCCATGGTAGGACCCAGCCTCACCGTTTGTACGAACGATCTGGGCAGGAATCCCTTTACGAACAACGGTACAGACGAGTTTGGCGATATTATTTATGAAAAGTCAACAGCCGAAGGAGGTATTGATCACTTCGATCCAGATAGACATTATTTGTGGCCGGTGCCCTATGCTGAAAGAGTAAAGAATCCGGATCTGGGACAAAATCCGGGATGGGAATGATTAACCTGATACCGGATACCAGATCTTTGATCCGGAATCCGGTATCAAAAAAGCAACACCAATATGAAGAGAATACTTTTTTTAACCGGTATACTGGCAATTAGTCTTACCTGTCAAAAGGAATATAAGGATATAGAAGATCCGGGATGGGAAACCGAAGATCCTGTGAATACCATCACTGTAATGAGTTACAATGTGAAATACTGTTCCCCGTTAAACAGCACTACCCCTGATGTGAACGCGGTCGCTCAGGTCATCAGCGAGGCAAAACCTGATCTTGTTTTTCTTCAGGAGCTTGACAGGAATACCACCAGGAGCGGGAAGGTTGACCAACTGGCCTTGTTATCGGCGAAAACCAACCTGCCCTATACGTATTACGGGAAGGCTATCGACTATCAGGGTGGGGAATCCGGCGTGGGTATCCTGTCGAGGTACTCGTTATCTGATCCGCAGCGGTACGATCTGCCGCGGGTTGACCTTGGCCCCGGCGTGTACGTCAGCTACCGGATCCTGATAACGGCATCCATTACAGTCAATGAGAAAAAAATCACCATCGCCGGAACACATCTCGAGTTGACACAGGAGAACAGGGATTTGCAGGTGCCTGAGATCAACCGGATTTTGTCGGCATCAAATTATCCCACGATCCTTGCGGGCGATTTGAACGCAACGCCCGAAAATAATACCATGCAGACTTTTTTTAATGACGGATTTAAGAAAACCTGTACAACCGGATGCACGACAATCCCTTCCAATGCGCCGAACAGAGAGATCGACTATATCATCTACCGGCCGGAAATCAAGTTCAACGTTTTGTCTCATCAGGTGGTGAATACATCCGCGTCTGATCATTTGCCTATTGTCTCAGTTTTGCAACTGAATGAACAACATTTTTCGACCGATTAAAAATTTAATTCAATAACATGATCAAGAGAATTAGTTTACTTTTTGCCGTTACTGTCACACTCCTGTGGCGTTGTGAGGAACAGGCAGGCGACCCCCAAATATCGTTTGAAAATGGCGTTGACAGCATTGCCGACGTATTTCCGGGTGATTTATTCTATGTGAAGGGGCAAATATTGGCGGACGAGTCGATCTCAGGAGCATTTTACTTTCATCAGAAAAAGGATGCCACCGGGAAACTGGATGAATCGGGCGACCGTCTGGAACTTGGTCTGGATGGCACCTCCGGCTCTTTTTCGCTCGGTTTCCTTGTGGAATCGGCCACGGTGGGCGTAAAAATAATCGCCGAAGACGTAAAAGGGAACAGAAGTGTTAAAATTTTCAAAGTAGTTCAGGGTATCGACGGACTGGAAATCGTATTCGATGAACCCGGATATATAGACGACATTGACTCGGGAGAGTCCTTTCATGTGAAAGGCTCAGTGAATTCAAAAACAAAAATAACTACTCTGAATTACCGGATCATTAAAGGAGATATCGTGGAAGAGCCCGTCAATATTGCAATCTCGGATGATCTGGAAGCTGTTTTCGATATTCCGTTGACTGCCCGGAACGGGATGACCGGGGTTTTGGTCAATGCGGGAAACAGAGGCCAACTAACGGTGAATAAACTATTTGACATCAAACATGTGACTGCGGTTGGTCCGGTTGTCTTTTTTGACAAGGAGACCATCGAGGTTAAGCCGGATTCAGCCTTTACAGTATCGGGGAGGATCACCTCCAACCTGGAAGTGACCTCCGTTTCTTATATCGTACTGAGAGGAGGATCTTCGGATCCGGCGCAACCAGCGGGCTTAACCGGCAACCGGTTTGATTTCGATGTCAATGCGGGAGTTGACGTTACGGGAGTTGTGATCGTGGCGACCGATATTAACGGGAATGAAAGTATGGCCACTTTACCCGTTACCATTTTGTTCCCGAGTGCAACAGTCGGGAATGTGATGGTCCATTACAGGAATATCATTCTGACCGACGAAAAGTTCCCGAAGTGTTATTTTAGCTTCTCGGTGGCACCTTATGTATTGAATGGTGCACAGGCAAAGGCCAATCAGGGCAATGTGAATCTGATGTATTCAAATTGCTTTATCTCGGCGGGACATGCGAGCAATGGTCCGGCGATATTCGGCCCTAATGTAGCCACTGCGTCCACTATTAAAGCAAATGATCTCGTCGAAGGCTGGCCAACCCCGTATAATCTGACCCGTTTACCGGTCGCGAATGACTTCTTCAGTACCTTAGGCAAGACCTTTGACGAAATAGGCGATACCCAGGAAGAATGGGAGGCGATCAATGCCTACATCAAGGGCAAAATAGGAGGTTCCGGTGTGGTCAGACAATTCAACATGGCAGTGGGGTACATGTTTGCGATCGGGTACGGTGGAACTACAGCCGGAGAAATCAATAAATATGCGATCGCCATTGTCCGTGGCTTTGGCGGAGAGAAAGCCGCCTCGGCCGGAGAATCGACGGGTGCGTGGCTCGAGATCGAGATCAAAACCAGTAAATAAGAAAAGACC
The DNA here is from genome assembly GCA_964584045.1 of uncultured Prolixibacteraceae bacterium. Taxonomy (GTDB): domain Bacteria; phylum Bacteroidota; class Bacteroidia; order Bacteroidales; family Prolixibacteraceae; genus JBCFBK01. The sequence continues at coordinate 10,906 of CAZOYZ010000140.1, forward strand.
GGCAGATCTTTGGTTTTTTAGACCGATAATCCCGGCAGGTTACAAATCATAAAAAGATTATGGCGGCCACTTTCCGGCCGCCATAATCTCAAAAGACTACATCCCGCA
>CAZOYZ010000141.1:0-11010 GCA_964584045.1 uncultured Prolixibacteraceae bacterium
GTAAGAGCAGGATCGCTTGGGGGAGAAACATGGGATAAAGAATCGGTTACGAATGATTTGCTTTGCAAAGCCTATCCAGGTTCGAGAATGGATAATTATCCATGGGAAGAAGGAGATCAGACCAAAATGAATTTACAAAGGTTCCGGCTAACTGATGAACGGTTAATTTGGATGTTAAATAATCACCCCGATATTTATATACAGTTTATCTTGTTTGGAATGCAGACCTGGGGAGAAGATGACACCGGACAATTATGGAAGGCTGTTCCTCCGGACATCCGAAATAAAACGATGGAATATATGATAGCCAGATGGTCTGCTTTTCCTCAGCTTTTTTATTTGATTGTGAACGATATGCACTGTTCGGAGAAGTATCCCCATAATCAGGAATTCGTTCGCGAGGTTGGGAGATATTTCGCCCAAAATGATCCCTGGCATCACCTTATTTCTACAGGCCCTAACCGGCATCAGAAATTTCCTTTCCTTAACAGTGAAGACCTGGAGTGGGTCAGTTACATTCATATAGAAGATTTGCTGGCCACTGATGCCGGAATGGTTGAGTTGTACCGGCAATATCCGCTGCATGTATTCCTGGGTGAGGACTGGTATGAACAGACCCGCCTGGACAGATGCAACAATTACCTTTATAATCCTGATTATTTTTACAGATGGCTGTTCTGGTCGTGGACATTATCAGGGGGATCGGCAAATTATGGGGGGAGATGGGCAAAAATTCATCCCTATTTTTCTACAGATTCTTTGTTATATATTGAACCACTTGGCGGAGAAACAAATGAAAATCCGCAAACGAACGGAACCTGGACTGAAATCAAAACTTCAGAGAAAATTATTCATGCGAAATATAACACGTCTCTAAAAGGATTGAATTCAGTAAAGTATTTGGTCGAATTTTTCCGGAGCCGGGATATTGATTTGGTTAAATTTGTTCCGGATCCGGAATTTGATATTGAAGGGAGCGGGCATGAAGTGACCGGGAAATTGAAATTAATGAGAAAGGATTATGAGGAGTTTATTATCTACGATCCCAATGTGTTAAACGAAGGAAGTAACACGCTAATCAATAAAGATGTAACTGCAAGTTTTTCGTTAAACTTTGGAGATAAAAGCAAGACATATACGGTCAATTGGTATAATCCGATCAATGGCAGATCAATCGATGGCGGCGTGAAAAAATGTTGCGGAAAAGTGGATTTCATCGCGCCGTGGAAAGGAGTTGATGTTGTATTGCATCTTAAAGGACATCCTTAAGGAAAAATTGGCATTCACTATACGGTGGGTTCATAACTTCTAAGTTTTTCGCCACAAAAATGGTCAAAACTTATTGACAAAGAAAGAATGTTTTGGATTAGTGAATGCAGAGTCAGGCAACTTCCCCGCTTTTGAGGGGAAGTTGCCTGACTCTGCCCGTTTGATAGAGATCCCTGTCTGCACGGGAATGACAGAAACAGCGATCGAAGATTTACGTTTCGACTAAGTGAAGAATCTTTTGGTTCAGGTAGGTAAAATATCCGATAGAAATTTTAACTTGCACTTAAAAATGGATCAAAACATTATGCCTACGCTAAAAATTAAATAAATGATAAAGTCTTTGATAAATTATAAAATCATGAAAGAATCAGTTGCTTTTCTCTTATTATTATTTTTTGCTGCGGGCAGTTTTGCTCAGCCACTGACACTCCAATCGCCGGATGGCAAACTTCAGGTGAACGTGGAGATCAAGGAACGGATCAGTTTTTCAGTCAGTCACGAACAAACTGAAGTTGTTGCTGCTTCGCCTGTTTCTATGACACTGAGCGACGGAACAGTCTGGGGTGTGAACCCGAAACTGAAGAATAAAAAAATACAACGTGTAAACCAAACGATCACTACGCCGATTTACAAAAAAAGTGAAATCCCCGAGGTATATAATGAACTTGTCCTGAATTTCAAAGGGAACTACGGTTTGATCTTCAGGGCCTATGATCAGGGTGTTGCCTACCGGTTCACATCAGCGGGGAAAGACAGCCTCTTTGTACGGAATGAAGGAGTCAATCTTAATTTTAGCCAGGATAATCAGACCATCGTCCCCTACGTGCGGAAAAGCGATCCGAAAACATTTGAAGAACAGTTTTTCAATTCTTTTGAAAATACCTATTCCCATTTGAAATTGAGTGAACTGGATAAAAGCCGCCTGATGTTTTTACCGGTTATCGTTGAACTGAACGATGGAAAAAAACTGTGTTTCACTGAAGCAGACCTTGAAAGCTATCCGGGACTCTATTTAAATAAAGGTAAAGATAATTCGCTGAAAGGCGTTTTCGCTCCGTATCCGAAACAGATTAAACAGGGCGGGCACAACATGCTTCAGGGGTTGGTCACCGAACGGGAGGACTACATTGCGAAATGTAGGGGTGTACGGAGCTTTCCATGGCGTGTGTTCGCAGTATCAGCCAATGACAGGGAATTGCTGAACAATGATCTGGTCTACCAGCTGGCTTCTCCATCGCGTGTGGATGATATTTCGTGGATTAAACCGGGTAAAGTGGCATGGGACTGGTGGAATGACTGGAATATCTATGGCGTGGATTTCAGGGCAGGGATCAATAATGAAACCTATAAATATTATATTGACTTTGCATCCAAACAGGGTATTGAATATGTTATCCTGGATGAAGGTTGGGCCGTCAATAAAAAAGCTGATCTGACGCAAATCATTCCGGAGATCGATTTACAGGAACTGGTTGACTACGGTAAGACAAAAAATGTGGGAATTATCCTGTGGGCAGGTTACTGGGCTGTCGATCGCGATATGGAAAATGTGTGCAGGACTTATTCCGAGATGGGCGTAAAAGGGTTCAAGGTCGACTTCATGGACCGGGATGACCAGACGATGGTCGATTTTTATTACCGGTGTGCTGAAACGGCAGCCAGATACAAGCTGATGATCGATTACCACGGAGCGTATAAGCCGACCGGATTACACCGGACTTATCCCAATGTGATCAATTTTGAAGGTGTACATGGTCTGGAGCAGTTAAAATGGGCTCCTGCAGAAGTTGATATGGTCACCTACGACGTCACCATGCCGTACATCCGGATGCTGGCAGGTCCTATGGATTATACCCAGGGCGCGATGCGCAATGCCATAAAGGAGAATTACCGCCCGGTATACAGCGAACCCGTCAGTCAGGGAACCCGTTGCCGTCAGCTGGCTGAATATGTCGTTTTCGACTCACCATTCAATATGCTGTGTGACAATCCTTCGAACTATATGAACGAGCCCGAGTGCACCCGGTTTATTGCTGAGATCCCGACCGTTTGGGATCAGACTGTGGCGCTGGATGGTAAAATTGGCGAATACATCGTTCTTGCCCGCCAAAAAGATGGCGTTTGGTACGCAGGTGGCCTGACCAACTGGGATAAACGCGATCTGACCATCGACTTGTCTTTCCTGGGTGAAGGAAGCTACCAGATGGAGATCTTTAAAGATGGTGTCAATGCCGACCGGGCTGCCCGCGATTACAAAAAGGAAATCGTTCCCGTTCCGGCCAGTAAAAAATTAACGGTCACCCTGATGCCTGGCGGAGGCTTTGCAGCGAAGATCATGAAAAAGTAAAGCATTTTAAACAGGATACTTCCGCCGGGAATCAGTGATCTGCAAGATCAACGGTCCCGGCGGACTTGTTTTATTCAGGCAGGGGTAATTGAAAATTTATGATACTTAAAAATCAGAAATAATAAAAAACTTTTTGACAAGGAACCAGGATTTGCACGTTTACTCAGTAAATGATTTTTTTAATTTGAGCTTTATCTGGCAATTGTATCTCATTTTTCTTTTATTTTGAACTTTGGAAGATTCCAGATTCATGTCTGAAAATAATTTATTTACGGAAAAAGAGCTGGTTGACCTGCTAAAATTTGGTTCGCCTGTGGCATTTCAGCATTTGTTCAACCGGTACAGTCAAAAGTTATACCGGTTCGCCTTATCGTATCTGAAATCGGACGCAGAGGCCGAAGAAATCGTTCAGGACGTGTTCATGACGCTTTGGGAAACCCGGCACAGGCTTGACAGTGAGAAATCTTTCCATGCCTATCTTTTTACCATTGCTTTTAATGCGATAAAAAAGAAATTCAACCAAAAGATGAAGGCCGACCGGTTCAAGCATGAGTTACTTGAATGGATGAGCCGGGAAGCTCCTTCGTTTGAATCACGCCTGGATTTTGAAGCACTGATCGAAAAGCTGGAAGTGCTGATAGAGAACCTGCCTGAAAAGCGAAAAGCGATCTTTCTGAAACGAAAAAAAGAAGGCAGATCGATCGGTGATATTGCAAAAGAAATGGACATCTCTCCCAAAACCGTGAAGAATCAGATCACCGAGGCCATGAACTACCTGAAAAAAGCCTTCTGCAACGATGATGTTTCATCCATGTTATTTTATTTTCTGTTTGGTTCATAAAAGATCAAAACCGGATAGGACTTTTTCCTGAAGTTGGATATTACAGATGAATGGAACAGTAAATCATCTGAATGGACGTTTGAAAATGAACGAAAAACTCGATATCGACATCATTAAAAGGTATGCGAATGGTCGATACTCTTTTCGTGATGTGAAGCAGATTGCTTGCTGGTTTGAAAACCGTCGCTACCATAACGACCTCAAATCGGTATTGGAGCGGCATTGGAATGAATTTTCCGGTACAGAAAATCCGGAAGAGAAAGACCTTTCAGAATTATTTGGTAAATTAAGATTAAAAATACTGGGTGAGAGGCATCACAAAAATGTCCTGAAAAAATTCAGGATCATGTATATGCGGGCGGCAGCCATTCTGCTAATACCATTGCTGACTTATTCTGCATTCTCCCTTGTTGACAGGTCTGCTCGCCAATCAGTTCCAGTTGACAGTTGGGTTGAGATCGTTTCACCTAAAGGAACCCGTACTCACGTTAATTTACCCGACGGAACAAAAGTCAGCTTGAACGGTTCCACACAACTTCTGTATCATTCCGGTTTTGAAAGGAATCGTCTGGTCAGGCTGAAAGGTGAAGCCTGGTTTGATGTGTTTCATGATGCCGGCTCTCCTTTTATCGTGCAAACCGGTGAAATGGACGTCAGGGTTTTAGGTACCAAATTCAGCGTGGCCTCGTTTGACGATGAAAAGATTTCTGACGTTATCGTGGAAGAAGGGAAAGTACTGCTGACCGGAAAAGAAAAAGGAAAATCCTTTTCTAAAAAACTCAATCCCAACGAAGGTTTCTTTTTTAACAAGGAAACCCATTCCGGCGAAGTTTTAAATGTGGACGCAAAGACTTTGACAGCCTGGAAGGAAGGTATTCTGATTTTCAGAAGCGAACATTTTGGAGATGTTTTAAAGCGGATGGGACGTTGGTATGATGTGCGTTTCGAAGTTTTAGACAAGGAAGTAGAGAAATTCCGTTACAGGGCCACATTCCACAATGAACCATTGGAAGAGGTGTTGCGGCTGATCTCCCTGACTGCTCCGATCGAATACAAAATCTATGATAGAAATATGAACAACGACGGTATTTACGAAAAACGGATGATCACGATCGGACTGAAAGCACCATGTAAAAAGTGAGAAGTGATTAACCGGCTGCCATCAATCAACAATACCTGAGTAACTTTGGAGACACAAGTGATTAAATAAAAAACAGGAAAGTGGTTGCAACACTTTCCTGAGAATAATGCTTTACAAACTGTGGTATTCAATTTATTAACATTACAAATGCGAAGTTATGAAAAAAAGACGAAAACAAGCAGTATGGTATTGCCATACTTTAAAAAAAGTAGTGCTTATGATCAATAGGAGTATTTTTTTATTCCTGCTTGGAATTGTACAGGTGTATGCTGCGAATACGTATTCCCAGCAAACCAGGTTTTCAATGAATTTCGAAAAGACCAGACTGGAAACCGTTTTAAACGAAATAGAAATTCAGAGCGACTATTATTTTCTCTACAACCAGGACTATGTAGATGTCGATCAGATGGTTGATATTCGCGTCAATGATCTGAACATAGATCAATTGTTAAGTCGATTACTGGCGCCAACAGGTATAGCTTTTTCAATTCATAATCGTCAGATCGTATTGATCAAGGAGGAAAATCGCAATCAAATGTTCGTGGATAAGTCAGTTGTGTCGGTAAAAGGAAGAGTGACAGATTCATCCGGTCAGCCTCTCCCTGGAGTAAGTATCATCATTAAAAATTCAACACAAGGTACTGTTACTAATACGAACGGAGATTTCTATTTGCAGAATGTTCCACAAGGAGCAACGCTTGTATTTTCTTTTGTCGGTATGCGAGCCCGTGAAGAAAAAGTCGATAACAGACAAGTGATTGATGTGATCATGGAAGAAGAGATGATCGGTTTGGATGAAGTGGTGGCAGTCGGATATGGTACCCAAAAGAAGGGTAATTTGGCAACTGCCATAACGAGTATAAAATCTGAAATATTACAAAACAGGCCGGTTCAAACCGTTAGTGAAACGATTCAGGGAGAGGTGCCGGGGTTGAGTATAACGTCTACGAGCAGACCAGGGATGTCACCTGTCATGCAGTTAAGAGGAGCGACTTCATTGAATGGAGGTGGATCTCCGTTGGTATTGGTAGATGGCGTGCCCGGTGAGTTTGATTTTTTGAATGTGGGGGATATTGAATCCATCAACGTGCTGAAAGATGCCGCATCGTCAGCAATTTATGGTTCAAGAGCTGCAAACGGCGTAATCCTTATTACAACGAAAAGAGGGAAGACAGGTAAGCCAACCTTCCGTTACAACGGATCGATAGGTATTAATACGCCAACGGCTATGCCGGAATTTTGTAGTTCAGCAGTGTATGCGCATGTAGTCAACGAGGCCGAAATGAACGTGGGTAGAGCGGCACCCTGGACTACAGAGGAGATGATATTATTTGAGAATGGTACGGATCCAAATCGCTATCCGAATACAAACTGGCTTGGTCTGGCAACTCAAAATAGTTTGACTACCAGACATGCTATTGAGGCATCCGGTGGATCAGAATTTGTAAAATACCTCGTTAGCGCTGGTGTTGATCATCAGACAGGGGTTTTCCCTGAGAATATGCAAAATGTTTTTAACGTGCGTTCAAATACCGATATTGTTGTTTCAAAGAAATTCAATATCTCATTCGACTTAAGATATAACCTGAGAAAATTGGACGAATTAAATAACGTGAATGATGCCTATAATCGCATCCTTGCCGCGAATCCGACTATGGTCGCCTATTACACCGATGGAACTTATGGCTATAATGCCGGATTTTTCATTAATCCCCTTGTCGATCTTTTTGAAGGCGGTCACACTTTTACTGAGAGACATGATGCTTCAGGAATATTCAAATTTGAATATGAAATAACTGATGGGTTGAAATTTACAGGCCTGGCAAATGCGAATTATATTTTGACTAACAGTTCCCAGCATATTAAAAAGTTGTTTTACAAAGATTTTTTTACAAAAGAGGAATATGAATTCGGGGATAATAGCCTGAATGAAGACAGAGATTACAAAGGTTATTACAATTTACAGGCCCTTTTAACCTTTAAAAAAACCTTTGGGAAACACACTATTGATGCTCTGGCTGGTTATCAACAGGAAAATGAAGAATCCAATGGGGTATCAGCTGCGAGAACAGGATATCCGACGGATTTGGTATGGGTGTTGGACGCCGGCCCCAAGGACAACTGGAGCAATGAAGGGAATGCGGCTCACTGGGCAATATCGTCCATGATCGGTCGCTTAAATTATGACTTTGCCGGTAAATATATTTTGTCCGCAAGTATCCGTTCCGATGCGTCTTCCCGTTTTGCTAAGGGAAACAGATGGTCTGCTTTCCCTTCGTTTGCTGCCGCGTGGCGGATAAGCCAGGAATCTTTCGTGAAAAATTCCGGACACGCGATCGATGATTTGAAGATACGTGTTTCCTGGGGAGAAACAGGCGCATCAGCCGGATTAGGTCTTTATCCCAGTTATACAACCATTTCGATGGATGGGATCGTTTTAAATAGTACATGGATGCAAACAGCTAAGCTCAATACGATCGGAAATGAAGACCTAGGCTGGGAACGCACTGAAATGTTCGATGTTGGCGTGGACCTCAGGACGGTAAACGGACGTTTGGGAGTATCCGGAGATTATTATGTGAAAAGAACAAAAGACATTTTGATCGGGTTACCCGTTCCGCTTGAATATGGATTTGGAGAACCTAATGTGAATATCGGTAAGATGGGAAATCATGGATGGGAAATTGAAGTGAAATGGAATGATCAGCGAAAAGGGTTTAAATATGAAGTCTCCGCGAATCTTTCCAATAATACGAATGAAGTCCTTGATTTAGGCGGAACAGGCCCCTGGAAAACAACCGGGTATACGGATATCGGGTTACCATTTCAGTCTTTATACGGATATGAGGCCTCCGGACTGTTTCAATCGAACGATGAAGTAGAAAACGCACCCTTCCAAAATTCAAATACAAAGGCAGGAGATATACGATACAGGGATCAAAATGACGATAGCAAAATCGATGCAGATGATCGTGTTGTAATTGGGGACCCTTATCCACATTATCTGTTTGGAATCCGGTTGGGGGCAAAATATAAGATACTTGATATCAATGTTCTTTTTCAGGGTGTCGGAAAAAAAGACCTGATCATAAATGACAGGGCTGTCAGGCCTTTAAATGATACCCCGATATTTAAGCATCAGCTTGATTATTGGAACATCGATAATACAGATGCAACATATCCTCGAATATTGAATAAAACTGATGGAGATCATAATTATGTAGTATCTGATTTCTGGAAATTCAACGCGGGATATCTAAGGATGAAGAGCCTTCAAATTGGATACACTTTACCGGAAAGAATTATAAAACCAAGTGGATTTAGTAGCGTAAGGATTTATTTTTCTGCAAATAATCTGTTTACAATTTCTGATTTTGTGCCGGGGTGGGATCCGGAGGTAACCAACTCGCTTACCTATCCTTTCTCGCGTACCTATTCTTTTGGTCTAAATGTTCAATTTTAAAAAGTATTGCTATGTTACAAAACAAAATTGTTAAAATAGTACTGTTCTTAAGTGTAATGCTTTCCGGATGTGATGATCTTCTGACTACGCCGCCCTTAGATATGATCACGGATGACCAATGGTGGAAAAATAAATCACAGGTTCAAATGATGGTTAATAGTTGCTATGCAGAATTGTACGGCACGGAGGAGGTGGTAATGCGTGACTGCATGTCAGATAATGCAAAATTCAGATCAGGTTCGATCGTTAATCTGGGTAATGGGACCTTCGATACGCAAAATTCATACATTAAAGGATTTTGGAAATACAGTAGTATCGCCAAGCTCAATTATGTGCTGCAAGGTATTGAAAAATCAAAAACATATATATCCGAAAATGAGTATAAACAACTGAGCGCCCAGGTACGGTTTATCAGAGCGTTTGTCTACTATGACATGCTTTTTTATTTTGGGGATATTCCTCTTATTGAAAAGGTACTTACAGTAAATGAGTCATATGAAACATCCCGCCAACCAAGAGCCGAAGTGTTGACTTTTATCCTGGATGAATTGGAATCAGGAGTTTTACCGGATCTTGAAGCCTTGTCGTCTGCCGAGTCCGGGCGCGTAAATAAAGATGCGGTAATGGCTTATCTTGCCCGTATTTATTTGCACGAGAAAGATTACGATAAAGTATTATATTATACCAAGCAGGTTATAGAAACCGGGAAATACTCTTTGTATAGTAATTATGAAGAATTATTCAGACCTTCATCTGACGGGAATAATAATGAAGTAATTTTTGAACGTCAATACAGTTATCCCTTGTACGTACATAATATAAACAGAGATGTATCTCCTGCATCATCGGTCTATTCGGGATGGTCCCGTGTACTCCCGCTTCAGTCTTTGGTTGATGAGTATGAATGTATTAATGGTCATCATGTATCAGAATGTGCTGCTTTGGATGAGTACGACAAGAAAAGAGAACATGTGACCACTGACACCAAAAGAGGTGAGTACGAGTTCAGAGATCCACGCCTGAAAGCGACGATTATGTATCCCTTTTGGGAGTGGAAGGTGAACGGGGTAATCCGGTCAGTGTACGGCGTTGATGATCCCGGCAGTAAAGATTACATCAAAAAAGAGACACATCAATCGGGATTTTTAATTACGAAATGGGTTGATCTAACAGGTGAAAATGCAGACAGGACCAGGGCCCATAAAAATATGACGATTATCCGCTATGCAGATGTTTTATTGATGAGGGCTGAGGCATTGATTGAAAAAAATCAAAGTCTGTCTGAAGCTGTGGATTTGTTGAATGGTATCAGGGTCAGAGCTGGTATGCCCGCGAGTATAGCAGTCACAACACAAGCAGATTTACGAGGAAAAATGCGACATGAGCGCAGAATAGAATTAGCTCTTGAGGGACTAAGGTACTATGATATTATTCGCTGGCGGATTGCCGGTCAGGTAAAAAACGGAAAAGTCTATGGTGCAAGACTGAAGGCCGTTAGTGAGTCAATGGATAATAAATTTATGGAAGACCGTTATTGGGATGATAAGATGTACCTTCTGCCTGTACCCCAGAATGCAATTGATCTGAACCCGAATCTTGTTCAAAACCCGGGGTATTAACAAAAGTTACAAGAACAGTTTCCTATAAATCAGGGAAGTTATTCCTGTTTTGAGATTGATATTTTTATAAAGAAGGTGTTGGTGCCAGATACTTTAGGCACTATTCTAAAATTGACAATAGTTCTGAAAATTTTCATTTTTGAAAATTTTCAGAACTATTGTCAAACAGAATTTTTTTAATCAGATAATATCAATTATTTTTAAGTTATCCGATCCATTTCTTTCGTTTTGGATAAGGAAGACAGCTATAATTACTCCTTCAGTAATAAGGAATTAAAAGTGAAAGACATGTCAGGCAAAACTAAAAAGCAGGTATGGACAGGTATAATG
>CAZOYZ010000142.1:0-4689 GCA_964584045.1 uncultured Prolixibacteraceae bacterium
CGGTTCCAAATGTCGCAAACCGTGAAAAACTCAAAATTCATCTCCTCAGCATACTTCAGAAATGCTTTTGACAAAGAACCTCTGAACCGACTGGAAAATCCCAGGATGCCAACCTTGATCCTGTCGTTGGCGCCAATGATACGGCCATAACTTTTGGAGCTCATTCCTATCCCGCCAATTGTGATCCCGGCTGCTCCGATCGCCGATGTCTTAATAAATGAACGTCTTGAATTATCCATAATTAATGAATTTAAAAGATATTGTCGGATCTGGTTTTATGACGCCTGCATAAAACCACCTCCTGCATCTTACTGTCAAATATTATCAGGTAACAGATAGGGTGCACGGTAATCCCTGCTTAACATGGCATTGGCTTCATTTTCACCCTCGCCAATAAATCGTTCTGCCACCGGATCGAACTTAAGCTGACGACCAAGCCGGTAAGAAATATTTCCCAAATGTGCCAGGCCGGAAGACAAATGACACGACTGTACCGGCCCATTCTGGACACTCATATCCCGGGCCCGGATCGCATCAAACCAGTTTTGAAAATGCAGCGTCAACTCGCCGTCTTCTGACCGGGATGGTCCTTTTTCACGTTTTTCGCCCAGATAAGTGGCATAAGTGCCGTAGCCTTTAACGACCATGTATCCTTTTTCCCCGTAGAAGATATTTCCTACCCCGGCGCCATCTTCCAGGTTCGTACACCAGTTGCGAACCTCAAACTGGATGATCTTCTTTTCTTTCGGATAATGATAGACCGAAGTTTGTATCTCGGGCACTTCCTTGCAATCATCCCATAGAAATTTTCCACCCATTGACGTGATATGTTCCGGCAAATGATCCACACCTAAGCCCCACATGCAAAGGTCAGTTTCATGAATCCCCTGGTTTCCCACGTCCCCGTTCCCGTAGTTCCAGTGCCAGTGCCAGTTGTAATGAACCAGGTTACGTGAGAACGGAGCCAGGGGAGCAGGCCCGCACCACAGGTCATAATCCAGTCCGTCAGGCACCTTTGAAATCCCTTTATCCCCGATATCAGGCCGCCAACGGTAAACCAGTCCTCTTGCCATGTAAACCCGGCCAATCAACCCGTCTTCCAGGTGTTTCACGGCTTCCCTGATCGCGACAGAACTGCGTAACTGGACCCCATGCTGAACAATCCGGTTATATTTGTAGGCTGCCTCGATCATCTTCTTTCCCTCATACACGTTGTGCGTAGCCGGTTTTTCAACGTATACATCTTTCCCTGCCTGGCACGCCCAAATGGTTTGCAGCGCATGCCAGTGGTTCGGCGAAGCCAGGGTAACGGCATCAACGGTTTTGTCCTCATACGTCTTCCGGAAGTCCTGATCAATTTTCACGCTCTTCCCGTACTTTTCCCTGAATTCCCGGGCCCGCTCCTGCAAAACATTCATGTCAGGGTCGCATAAGGTCACCACCTCTACGTTCGCTTTTTCTGAAAGTCCCATAATTTCGGCAATGTGGCTTTGCCCCCTGCCGTTCACACCCAATACGGCCACACGTATCCGGTCGTTTGCCCCTTTGGCACCCGAAGGAATGATCACAGGCTTTGTTATTTCAGCTTTCAAAACTGATGGTGTGACAGCAGCCAGTGCCACTCCTGCTGCCGCTTGCTTTAAGAATGATCTTCTTAAATTTTCACTCTTTTCCATTTCTTTATTATTAAAGGTTTAGTTGCCGGTATGACCCGGAATAATGACACGACCTCAAAAGACAAGCCCGTTAAGGGCTCATTTGATGATCATTTTCAGCTATCTGTTAAAAAGTTTTGCCATGGCATGGATGCTCTCATCTGTCAGATCACCTCCAATCACCACTTTATGCCTGAAGACGACTTCCTCTCCCGGGTTGAGTTCCAGGCTCACCGGCGCGGCATTTTTATCAAAAGCACGCCCTCCCAGATTGTTGGTTGCAAAAAGTCCGTATCCGCGTGCATGTGACCAGGCCGGGTAATTCGGGTTCTTTTCATGATCCAGAATGACAATGGTGATCACTTCTCCTTCTTTTTCAGCACGCAATGCTACCCATGGGCTCCGCTTACCCCATACGTCTCCGCCTGTGACCCCTTCTGCATTCCGGTATACCCCATTTACCCCTTCGTTATTTAAAACAGGCACTTCTGTTTCTATACCATTGGCATCCAAAAACTTCTCAGGTTTGTTCGAAGGCTCTTCGAACGAGCGGTCCAGCCTTAACCCAAGCAGACCTTCCTTATTCTCTGTAAAAGTGACTTTTACGACAGCTTTTAATTTCGTCATCCGCTCAATCGACCGCGAATTCTCCTCTCCCGAAAAAGTATAGGTCGTCTCATCATTTAAAAGAACATTTCCCTCGTGGTCGACCCAATCGGAGGCAACAATTAATCTCCCCTTCCCCGGATCCTTCGAAACAATTTCTTTGAACTTGATCGTTCCGTATTTCGGCTTATTTTCCGGTTTGATGGCAAACGAATTATTCCAGAAATCCAATCCGTTCACATCGCCAAAATTGAACCACAGACCCACATGGTGAGGATGGTCTGTACGTTCAAAAGGCCTCGGATCCAGCGGATATCCGCGCGTAATGAATTTTCCCGAAGCGCTTACGATCGGATAAAGCGTCTGCTTTTCCATATCGTTAGGATAAATAAAAGAAGTAAAGAATTTGCCGTTAACCAAAACCTCGACTTTGTTGTTCTTATCGTCATCCTTAAACTCTATGTCAGGCTTTTGGGAAGTACAGCCCGAAGAGAATATGATTAACGCAAAAAAAGATATCAATGCTTTCATAATAAGATTAATTTTAAGTTCCGTTAATTTGTTTGTTATCAGGATCCAACAATCCTCCGGCCAGCTATCACAGCCGAACACGGAAGGTATCGCCGGTTAAAGGTAATAATAAAATCTGTTCATCAATTCAAACATTTCATCTTTTTGTGTACGTTAACGGAACCTTGACGATCCGGTTTCCGGCCGACCGGAATGAATATAAACGGAAAGGCTTTAAGACGAACTCAATTTGTTTTCTTTGATCAGGGGTGCAGGTTTCGTCCCGGGATATCCGGGTGACCTTCGTATGATTTGCGAATTGGAGGATGACACGTTGCGGGCGATCGGTGATGTTGACGATATAAAACAGGTATTCAGTTCCTGCCAGTTCCCTGACAACAAATCCCGGACCGGTAGCTACAGTCGTGAACTGATCTTTAGGCAAAACAATATAATCAGCCATGAATTCCCTCATGACGGCGGGATCAATGAAATAGGTGTTCCCTCCGTTGCCCAAAAAAACGGCGTCGGTCGAAGCCAGCGCCAGCGCATAACTTTCCAGACTGTATATACCTGCCGGATAAAGATGTGCAGAAATCCATCCCGAATCGTCACCCCTTAATCCCAACGCAGAATTGGGGATACTCTTCTTCCCGTCTTCAAAATACTGGCATCCGAAAAGATGGGCACGTGAGGTCTCGAATTGCTTCAGCTTTTCGGAATCCGTTAAATTAAGGCGTCTTTTCTCCCAGCCGGATTTGCGGCCCGGACTGTATAAAGCATTGATATAGGCAAAACCCTCCAGCTTAAAGTTGTCGATCCCCGCTTCCTTTGCCTGCTGTGTTCCCGACCATGTGTTATGGTGAACGGTGGAGTAAACCATAAAATCAGGTCTAAAGGACCGGCAGGTATCACTGATCTCTTTCAGCAGACGATGAATCACGTTTATTCTCCAGTCCATCCATTGCTGCTTATATTCTCCTGTGAAAAGCTCAAATCTTGCCTGGGGGGTTCCGGGATCCGGTATTCTTAAATAAGCTGAAAAACGTTCGCCGGTATAGGGACCATACCCCCAATCAAGATCTTTGAAAGAAGTCATCGTATGCTGTTCCCAATTCATGATCCGGATGGACACGCCTTTAAATGCCGGCAAATCCTTATAGCGATTCGCCAACTCGGCCGTTTTCCTTTTGATCTCCCGCTGCACTTCGGGATGCGCCGGATTAAACATTCCGGTGTAATGATTGGTCGTATACCTGTAATGATTTCCGTTTCTGTCGTACAAGAACAACTGATACCGTTCAGGGCCGGTCTCATTGTAATATTTTGTCGTTAAAACTCCTTGTTTCGGGCTTATATCAGCGATGACCTTCAATCCGTATTTTTGGGCAACGAGCAACATCATCTTAAGCGGATCGCCGGTATATTTCGAGGAATACCGGTAATCGGACGGGTACATGCCTTCTCCGTACACGTCGGCAGCCAAAAGCATTGTTGTTGCTCCCGTGTACCGCATCGTTTTGGCCATATTTGTTGCTGAACGGATCATTTCTTCGCGGCTTCTGTTACGGGCACCGAAAGGATCGGGCCATCGCGAGGGCTCTTCAAACCACTTCGCGAATTCCCGGCCGTTGTTCGTCGCTTTCAAGGCAGGCAAAACGCCGTCAGTTTTGTACAGCCTGATCTGACCGACCGCGGCCGGAGCATCGTGTTCGTGATCGCCAACGTTCACGACCGCGATCCGGGACCGCTCACGCGGGAACCGGGGCCAAAACAGGTAACGCTGTGTGATGAACCCGTTGGTGTTGCGGTAAGGCTCCCCGGTTTCTGTTCCCGGTCCGATAATATATTTGACCGGGTCCCGCTCCCTGAACTGGATCTGGATACCGCGCTGTTTATCATCCGGAATATCAACTTC
>CAZOYZ010000142.1:4789-6229 GCA_964584045.1 uncultured Prolixibacteraceae bacterium
GCTTCTTTTTTGCTGATCTCGCTTTCATCCGCCTTGTACCTGCAAAAAAAGCTTCCCTCCTCATTTACTGACAGACGGATGGTATGCTTTTGCTCCTTTTCGGACGGCAAAACGGTCAACCGGTATGTCTGAGCTACGGTCTGACTTGATTCTCTTACCACCTCGAGCGTAAAGATCCCGGAAGCCCCGCCCCCGGTATAGATATTGACAGGGAATGACTCTCCGACTGCATAATAATTACCACCATAATAATCGTCAACCGGATCAAGATCAATACGGACATTCCGGGCCAGATTCGTTCCAACAGGCTTAAATTCATACCCGGTTACCGGCAATTGCGTGTACCAGTTTTTATTTTCAAACCTGAATGTATGCAGTCCCTTGTCCATCCAGATATTACCGGCCTTTTTCCGGCCAACAGCCACTGCATACGGAAAATCATTCAGCGGACGTCCGTCAACGCGGTACTCTGCCAAATGTAATGCCCATCCCGGGTTGGCGACGGCCGGATTATAGTCGATTAAAAGTTCATACCACCCCGGTATATCTACCTCCACGTCGTATTCAAACCAGCCAATAATTCCACGTGAACCGTCAACGATTCCTTTTGACCAGGTACTGTTTCCCAGTATTTTCTTCAGGTTCTCTTCCTTTTCAAGATGGTAACCGGAAAAATCCGACACTTTTCCCGTCAGATTGGCCGGACAGGCTGCAATCAGATTACTTAAGATCAGGATTACGGATAATATCGCTCGTTTCATCTTTTGAAAACTGTAAGAGATTCGGCCGGTTGGCTTCACGATCTTATTAACGTTCAAAAGATTTTTGATATTGTTTCAGGCTGCAGGCTGCAGGCCGCAAGAAAAAAATCCGGATCCGGAATCCCAAATTGCTGTCAGGTAACTAAACGGCTACATTGCTAAATGGCTATCTTCTCAATCACTGATCGGTTAACCGTTAATTAGATTGTTTCCCTGCCGCTTATCACCGTGTAAAAATGATCTTCCTGAAAATATTTCCCGGCGAGTTGTCTCAGTTGTTCCGGAGAAATGTCCAGCATTGTCTGGTAATATTTTTCATAAAATCCGTAGTCGAGACCAAATTCATGCACATTCAGAAATGCTTGTGCCAACGCAAAAGGGCCATCAAGATCCCTTAAAAACTCTCCCAGCAAATACTGTCGCACCCGTTCCAGTTCCGCGCCAGTGACCAGCTCTTCCCGTAGTTTTTCCAACTCCCGGAAAATTTCGTCCAGGGTTGCCTGTTCATACCGTTTGTCCACTTCCGTAGCGATGACCAGATAACCTTCGTTCCTCATACTGACCAAATGAGCGCCAATCCCGTAAGTATACCCTTTTTCCTCCCGGATGCTGGTCATCAGGCGCGAGCTGAAATAGCCTCCCAAAATGGTCACAAGGATCTGTAAGGGAAGATAATCGG
>CAZOYZ010000142.1:6329-10987 GCA_964584045.1 uncultured Prolixibacteraceae bacterium
TCGGCTCAGTAAGCAAAGGTTTTCCCACCGGTCTGATCTGTGGTTGAATGGCGCGATCGATCATCATTAGGCCAGGTAATTTAATTGAGAACAGTTTTCGGTGCGAAATAACTCACAGGCTTTCTCACGGATATCTTCAGCCGATACGGAACGGTAAATTTCCAATTGCTGATTGATCAGTTCCGCCCGTTCAATATTTTCCCATGCGGCCAGTTCCTGAGCGATGTTCAAATAATTCATCTGCGCTAGCACGTGGTTTGCTTCAATCTTATTCTTTACTTTTTCCAGCTCGTTCTCCGGAACAATATCCTGCCTGATGCGGTCCAATTCTTCGCGGATTGCTTTGCCTGCCTGTTCCAGCGAAACATTCTTTGACAATTTTCCTGAGATCAGGAACAGGCCTTCCTCATGATCTCCCGAAACATAGGCATCCAACTCGGCAAAAAGCCTTTCTTCCTTTACCAGCTTTTGATACAACCGGCCAGAGTTCCCGCCCGAAAGGAGATCCGAGATCAAGTCGCTGATATAGTAATTCCTGTTTCTGTGGTCATCCATATGGAACGCCAGATAAATGGCCGTATCGGGAACACGACGCTCCACCGTTTTCTCCCTGTAAGCCGTCTGTTCAGGCTCGCGGGGCAGCGCCGGTTTTTTAACGCGGCGGTGCGGAACAGCACCAAACCATTTTTCCGCAAGCTTCAGGCTCTCATCGGGGTCAACGTTTCCGCTCAACACCAGTACGGCGTTATCGGGTGCATAAAACCGGTAAAAAAAAGATTTCACTTCTTCCAGGGATGCGTCAACCAGATGACTTATTTCCTTTCCGATGGTAGTCCAACGGTAAGGATGAACCTGATAGGCCAGTTCCCTGATCAGAGCCCAAACATCGCCGTAAGGTTGGTTCAGGTTGCGTTGCTTGAACTCCTCGATCACCACACTCCGCTGTATATTGAGGCTTTCCTCCGAAAATGCCAGCTCAAGCATGCGGTCCGATTCGAGCCAAAAACCAACCTCCAGATTCTCTTTGGGAACCGTCAGGTAATAATTGGTCATGTCGTTGGTCGTGTAGGCATTATTTTCTCCTCCTGCCTGCTGGAGAGGAACATCATAATCGGGAATATGCTTTGATCCGCCAAACATTAAATGTTCAAACAGGTGGGCAAAACCTGTCCGGCGGGGATCTTCATTTTTTGAACCCACGTGATAGCACACATCAATGGCTGCCATTGGGGTGGAATGATCAGGATAAACGAGTACCTGCAATCCGTTTGCTAACTGATGACGAAAAAAGCGGATCATAAATCAAAATAGGAATTTGCCTCCTTCAACAAGTTCCAGGCGTGCTTGTTCAAAGTCGGTGATTAATTGGTGCATGATTTCCCCGACGGCGGGTATATCGTCAATGGTCGCCGAAACCTGGCCGATCTCCAGTTCCCCTTCAACAAGGTCGCCCTCGAAGATGCCTTTTTTGGAACGTCCGCGACCCAGAAGCTCCCTCAGTTCATCGGCGGACGCACCCTTCATTTCTGCCTCTTCCACTTTTTTGAAAAATTCATTTTTAACCATGCGGACCGGCGTCAGTTTCTTTAATGCAAGTTTTGTTTCTCCTTCACCCAACCCGGTGACCAATTCTTTAAATGCTGGATGTGCAGACGATTCCTGCGAAATGGCAAACCGCGATCCGATTTGTACGCCATCGGCGCCTAATGCCATTGCAGCCAGCATGGCCCGGCCACTTCCTATTCCTCCTGCAGCCAGCAAAGGCAGGTCTGTTGTCCTTCTTACCGAAGGGATCAGCGTCATCGTGGTGGTTTCATCCCTTCCGTTATGACCTCCCGCCTCAAATCCTTCGGCTACCACCGCATCTACCCCGGCTTCTTCACATTTCCTGGCAAAATAGGAACCGGCAACCACATGCGCCACTTTAATCCCCCGTTGATGCAGCCAACCTGTCCACAGTTTCGGGTTACCCGCCGATGTAAAAACAACCGGTACCTTCTCGGATGCGATCATCTCCATCACCGTTTCCAGTTCCGGATAAAACAAAGGCACATTCACGCCAAACGGTCTGCTTGTCGCTTCTTTGGTCTTCCGGATATGTTCGAGCAGGGTGTCCGGATGCATGGATCCGGTCCCCAGTAAACCCAATCCGCCGTGATTGCTGACTGCCGAGGCCAGTCTCCACCCGCTGCACCATACCATGCCTCCTTGAACCACAGGGTATTTTATTTGAAATAAGCCGGTAATCCTGTTTTGCATAAATTTTACTCATCAAAAAGTTCATGCTCGCCATCGACGAGATTTCCCAGCTGTTTCGTGAGTTCGGCAAGGGAAATGTTCTGATGGACCTGTCCGGCCCTGGCGAAAGAGATTTTTCCTGTTTCCTCCGAAACAACAACCGCCAGTGCATCGGTTACTTCGGTAATTCCGATCGCGGCACGATGCCGTAATCCAAGTGAAGGATCAAGATCGTGTTTATCGGTTATCGGCAAAATACATCGCGCTGCCACGATCAGGTTACCTGTAATAATCACGGCTCCGTCATGTAAAGGCGTATTCTTAAAAAAAATGGTTTCCAGCAAGGCGTCTGATATCCGTGCATTTATCCTTTCTCCTGTACGGACAAATTCCCTTAACTCCGACTTTTGAGCGATCACGATCAACGCACCGGTATAGGTACGCGCCATATTTTCACAAGCCTTTACGATTAATTTAACATCCTGGCTTGTGGCAGTTGTGCTGTCGGATGCAAAAAGTCTATCCGTCCTCAATAACCTGTTCACCTGATTGTTACTCCCGATCAGCAAGAGAAACCGTCTGATCTCCTGCTGAAAAACCACGATCAGTGCCAATACCCCCACGCCGATAAACTGTCCCATCAGGGTTCCGATCAATTCCATGTTGAGCGCCCTGACCAGAAGCCAGAACAGGTAAACCACAAATATCCCGATAAAGATATTAAAGGCGACTGTTCCTTTTATAAGGAGATAAAGCTGGTACAGCAGGAAAGCAACCATCAGAACATCAAGAACATCTAAAAAGCGTATCGTAATAAACAAGTTCATCGATTAGCCACCTCTTTCAGTTTTTTAAACAGTTTAACGGCCTCCACCGCTTCCCGGACATCATGTACACGCAAAATATCGGCTCCTCCAAGCAGGGACATCACGTTCACTACGGTTGTGCCGGTCAGACTGCGGTCGGGTTCTACTTCCAACAATTTATAAATCATGGATTTGCGGCTTACACCAACTAAAACAGGCAACTGAAAGACTTTAAATGAATCGAGCCTGTTCAGCAGATCATAATTATCTTCCAGATTTTTTCCGAAACCAAATCCGGGGTCGAGGATCACGTCTTTTACACCAGCTTTGGTCAGCCGCCGGACCTTATCTGAAAAATACCTGGATACATCCTGAACAACATCTTCATACTGAGGATCCTCCTGCATGGTTTTCGGCACACCCAAAATATGCATCAGCACGTAAGGTACACCGAGTTTGGCAATGGTATCAAACATGTGATCGTCAAAGTTTCCTCCTGAAATATCATTGACAATACATTCACCGGTTTCATCGATGATACGCAATGCCACCCATGAACGGAATGTATCGACCGACAGTGGAATATCGGGAAATCGCTTGCGAATGGCAGTCACAGCCGGAAGTAACCGGGTAAGCTCTTCCTTGGTAGAGATCATTTCCGACCCGGGACGTGTCGATACAGCCCCCACGTCAATGATGTCAGCCCCTTCCCTGATCATTTTCTCAGTCTGCTGCAAGATCGCAGATTCCGTGGTATATTTTCCGCCGTCATAAAAAGAATCTTTGCTCACATTCAAAATCCCCATAACCACAGGATCGGTGAGGTCTATCAGTTTCCCGTTTAAAGATATTGAACTTTTCCGCTTAAAAAACTTGCTGGCCGAACTCGTGATTAACATAGCCATTCAGATTTGAGAAGTTAAACATTGCTTCGTACAAAAGTATAATAATGCCGTCAAAATACACATTAAATTCCTATTTTTATCCCTGAATAAAGAAAATCGATAAACATAAATCCGCCGTGACCTGTTCAACCGGACTGAGATCATTTTTTTGTAAACTTTTAGCCAGAAAATATGGAAAAGACACTAGAGCAATACGAACAGATCATCAGGATCTGCCAGGACATCTTTACCAAGAAAATGAAAGACTATGGGGTAGCCTGGAGGATCCTGCGCCCAACTTCCATTACCGATCAGATCTTTATAAAAGCCCGGCGAATACGGAGTATTGAGATGAAAGGGACCATGAAAGTGAACGAAGATATTGATTCTGAGTATATCGGGATCATTAATTATTGTATCATGGCCATGATCCAGCTTGAAAAGGGTATCTCAGATGAAGATGATCTGACTCCAGATGAAACACTCCGGCTCTACCTCGCAGGTTTTACCCAGGCCAAAGATTTACTGCTCAGAAAAAATCATGATTATGATGAAGCATGGCGGGAAATGCGTATCCCTTCCTTTACCGATCTGATTCTGATGAAATTAAAACGAATCAAGCAAATCGAGGACCATGACGGGCAAACCATTATCTCGGAAGGAATCAAAGCAAATTATCTTGATATGATCAATTACGCCGTTTTTGCGTTAATAAAGCTGGAGGATAGAG
>CAZOYZ010000143.1:0-10866 GCA_964584045.1 uncultured Prolixibacteraceae bacterium
AAAATTTCTTCATCTGTATCGGCAGGCAACTGGGCAGCGGAGGCCGGCAAATCGGCGAAAAGCTGTCGGGTGAACTAGGTATATTTTTTTATGACAAGGAACTGATCGAGATTGCATCGAAGCAAAGCGGACTTGGAAAAGAATTTTTTGAAGAGGCCGACGAAAAAGCACGGCACAGTCTTTTAGGCGGATTATTCGGATGGCGTTCCTCGTTTGATGAGATCTACATCAATGATTACCTGCGCTACGAAACCTTATTCAAGATCCAAAGTGACGTGATCCGGCAACTGGCGGAGCGAGGGTCCTGTATTTTCGTGGGTCGCTGCGCCGACTATGTGCTCCGCGAAAATCCGCGTTGTTTAAACATATTCATCTGTGCCGACCTCAAAGACCGGGTGAAACGGGTCGCCGGCCTTCACAGGCTATCGGAAGAGAAGGCACGCGACCTGATCAAAAAAACGGACAAAAAACGGGCGGACTATTACAATTATTACAGCAATAAGCTCTGGGGAGCCGCCGAATCCTATCACTTATGCGTCAACTCCTCCGTCCTTGGCATTGAGGGTACCGCTGCCTTTATCCGCCGGTTCGCCGCGCAAAAGCTGGGGTTAACCTGATCAGCAGCTCTTGCTTTCCACCCATTGCCGATGCGCCGGTCGTTTGACGGGTCACACCGTTCTCAAAAAAAGAGGGCTGCCCTTTTACAAGGACAGCCGTTCTGTTCATCCTATCCACCATGCTCCTGCTTGTTTAAGCAAAGCATCTTCCCAAACTACCTGCAATTTTGGTCAGGGGCATCTCACACCCTCCACCCAGGTAATATCTTCCCAGGCCACGGCAGTATGCCCGTGTCCGGTCAGGTCGGTCACATTTCTTCCCTCAGCCCCGTTGAATCGCCAGTAGGCAACTAAACCCTCCGACGTCGGATCGACATAACAAAGATTCTCCTGAAGCTGGCTTGCAGTCAGGGCTTTGCTCCAAAGACGCGCTTCGCTCACGTACCCGTCCAGTTTCCGTCCATCGGCAGAATAGCCAATGTGGAAGCCTCCGGCATAATCCCAGCTCATATCGATCACGCCCTGGGCTGCTTCGGTCTGGGCAACCATCCTTCCGTCAATGTACAGGACCATGGATGACCCGGTATACACGGCGGCCACGTGATACCATTTCCCTGTCGAGAACTTTTCGGTGGCAGCCAACTGGTATTTCCCGGCGCCGGCGACTTCGCCGCCGGCCAGCATGATCTCATCCCTGGCAATGCTTACGTCACCAAAACGAAGCAAAAATCGTTCTTCAATGCCGATGATCGAACTGATGTAAGGGTTGGAACTGTGGAAACTATTGGCGTAGACGCGGCATTCCATCGTCAGTCCCGGCAAGGCAGCCACGTCGGGGTTATCGACAAAGGAAGGTACAGTAAAATAATTCCTCTTTTTCAAGTCCGCCGCCCGGGTGATGATGGTCTTTCGCACCAGGATGAAAACTGTCCGCGATGACTCCAGCACCGGCATACTGCCACTCGTACCTTTAATCGTTACCGGCACGCAATAATTCACGCCCTCTTCAAAATCGTCGGTCGAGGTAATGCTGAGCGAAACCTGGTCCGAAACGTGCGTACCGGCATGGATGACGACATTGCCGGCTGATAAGTTGTAACTTCCGCCGGGAAGGATGACATAGTTCTTCCCGGTTTGTTCATTCAATCCGGCAATCAGACCCGGATCAACACCAAGGTCTACCCGGGTATCGGCGGGAACAATATCCGACGCCGTGACCGTGATTCCCATGGAAGCCGGTCCTTCGATGGAGAAATTCAGGGTATTGGACTCCTCTGTTCCCGTGATCAGGATGATATCCGGATATCCGGTGTCTTCACAGCCTGCCAGGAACAGCAGCATAATAAAACACAGGCTGATGATATTGTTGACTCGTTTCATGTTGTCAGAAATTTTATGGTTAATCCAAACATTCTTAGTCTTCATACGCATCCAGTTCGCGAATGCGCCTGTAGTTGTTGTTCCAGGTAAAAATCAATTTCCAGTACCGGGCATTTACAGGGGCATAGAAGACTACAAACTGATCGCGCGATTCCAGGGCCAGTACCGATGTGGAGCCTGCGTCAGAGAACGTGACCTGATCGTTACTGTACTGAACAGCGATCCCTCCTGCAGCATACGCCGCGCCTGAATTTCCGTACTGAGTCGTCCACCGGAAACCTGAAATGTTGTATTCCTTTCCCATATCCAGATCAATGGTAAAAGGACTCTCGGAAAAATTCCAGGTGGTGGTGCGTCCGTCGAACAGGCTTGCTCCCGTTCCCGACGAAACGACGTTTTGTGTGGTTGCCACCCATCCGCTCCGGTTCGCGATCAGGGTTCCGGTCATCTGCGAAGAACCGGCTCCTTCGCGGATATTGGTGTACTTCACATCCAGCCGGATGTAAATGGTGCTTTTGTCCGGGTTGACAGGCAGTGTACTGCTGGTTGAACTGATTTTCACCGGCACCAGATAACCGGCCTCGTCGGTAAGCTGATCCCTGATGTTGTCGCTGAACAAAACCTTCACCGAGTCGGACGACAGGTTTTCTCCCTGTTTGATAGTCACCGTGCCGTTATTGAACAGAGAAACCGATGTTCCGTCTACCTTTTTGTAGGCCGTACCGTTCGCCTCGTTGTACGGATCTACCAGGGAGTGGTCAATCTCGCACGACACCCGGATCTCTTCCGGGGCCCGGTAGGTACAGTTAACCGGGAACGCGGCCTGAAGGGTTCCCAGGGGGCCCGAAGGCGTACGGGCGATCACACCCCCCAGCGGCGTATTTCCTTCCGGAAGCGGCATGTGAAGAAACACCTGCGGACCGACTCCGGTCACATCGTAATGGTCTTTTTCTTCGCAGGCATTGAGCAGACAGGCCAAAAGCGCCGGCCAAAGTGCGGCTGCCCGCTTGATCATTGATATCATATTTTGTTTCATTTTGATTGTCATTTGAAGGTATTCACTACTTTACTGCCGGGTTCTGAGCCTGAATGGCCCTGCGCAGGTATTTATACGGCGGACTGGAATTATAATCGCGCTGCACATAAAAGGCGCCAAATCCGCCTTTCTTTCCCTGTACCGGGTTCCAGCGGGCCATCCCCTCCAGGGAGTACAGCCGGTCACCTTCCGGTGTCAGAGTGTTCCCATCGGCCTCGGTAAAAGGACTTCCCCCTGTACGCCAATGGTCGCCGATATTCTCGGTCACCACAAATTTTTCGGTTGGACACCAGCTAAGCCCGTTGTAGTAACTCTGAAGCCGTGTTGCTGAATGTTCAGTAAAACCCTGCGTATAGGCCTGGCGAACAAAATAATTAACATAAGGTTCCGTCTCCTGGCCCGGATAATTTCCGTAGAAATCCAAAATCAGCAGCTTGTCGGGATTCTCCGACTTCGGACCGATGATCCCGCCCAGGTATTGCACGAAATAGACAAAATTGTCGCCCGACAGCCGGTCACCTTCCGGCTCGTAATCCAGGTCAAGTCCATCCACGTCGTTGTCCCACATCTCCTTCAGCAAAAGATCGGCGTACATTTCGATCGCCTGATGCCGTTTTGCCAGCCGTTGTTCGTCTGTTTCCCCCTCATTGACCTGGTAACTCTCCTGAAATAACCGGTAGAACTCCTCGTCCCCGTAATGAACCTTATCTTCAATGCGGACAATCGTGGGTATGACGAGTTTCATTCCTTTCACGTGCTGGACAAAACGCATTTCTTCGTACGCCAGCGGATTCACCTCAGTGGAAGGGATCCCGCCCCAAAGGCTGCAGATATCCACGCTGTCGGGGAGCCCGGCAAACCGGTTGGCCAGGCTGGTCGATTTGTTGTAATCGGCAAACCAGACATACGAAATGGAGTGATCGGATTCCTTGTAAGCCCTCAGGTCTTTATAATATTGTTCGTCGTAGGTATACGGAAGAAGAATATCCTCGGCTTCGGTGTCTGTTTCACAACCTGAAAACATGCAGGCCAGAAAAAAGAAAGGTAATCTGTAAAGTATTCTTGTTCTCATTGTTTCATCATTTTTATACATTACTTTTTGTCCCACCAGAGTTTGGTTCCGCCGGTATCGGCTCCTCCCAAAAGGTTGACTGCCCCGGCCATATTCGCACTGTTGTCACGATATTCCGTCGAGGGAAAAGGCAAGCGCCGGACCTGGATGTCCGTGCTGATCTTCCCCCCGCTGTTGTTGACCACCACCGGAAAAACCTTTGGATATCCGGTACGGCGGAATTCACTCCATGCTTCCTGCCCGTCGGGATATAGTGCGATCCATTTTTGTGTGATAATGCGTTCGAGTTGTTGTTCAGCAGCAGCGCCTTCGTCCCATTTGATGGTGATGGCTCCCCGGGCGGCAGTGCTGTTGCCGGCTCTTACCGGATCGGTATAGGCTGCGGGCACGCTTGTGTCGTCGGCCAGATAACCGTCGGCATTGCCTGCACCAACGAAGCTGAACGATGTTCTGACACCTGTTTCATAGAGCTTCCGGGCAGTTCCGCCCATACTCCACCCTCTCAGGGCTCCTTCGGCACGTAAAAAATAAACCTCGGCGGTATTCATCCAGACCACAGCCGACTCGGGCGTCACATTCAGCGGGGAAAAAGGACCTTCCGCATAATCCGCCTTGTTGTTAATCTGAATCCCCGTACGGATACCACGGAACACGCCATCTTTTGTATTACGAACGAAATAACTGCTGATACGGGGATCATTATACCCGTTCAGATAAGAATCCATCGTCGCCCCCATCTTCACGTCGGTAAATTCATAGCAGATCACGTACAACGGATGCCGGTAAGACAACCGGTTCGACTTGCTCAGTACCGCGGCGTCGCCAACCATCGTCATCACGCCAACGGGATGGCTCACTGCCGCCTCTGCCTCCTGACGTGCCCTGGCGGGATCGGCATATACCATTCGCATGGCCAGCCTCAGCCGAAGCGAATTGGCAAACCTGATCCAGTTCAGCACATCGCCGCCGTAAATGAAATCATAGTCGGACGACAAGGCTTTAGCTCCCGGCGATTTCCCGTTAAAATCGGTCAGGATACCGATCGCTTCATCCAACTCATCAAAAAAGGTGTCATAGATCTCTTGCTGACCGTCGTACGGGTTTTTCAGGGAGCCGCCCCCAAAACTGGTATAGGGAAGCGGGCCATACATGTCGGTAACCCGGTGCATTCCTGCTACTTTAACGATCGTTGCCAACGCGTACTTCTGGGGAAAACTCTCTTTTGTAAAATCGCGAATGGATGACCATGGCGCCATCACGTTGGTAAATGAGATATTAAAAGCGGCGTCATACCAGTGTGAGATCAGGTTATACGTGGTGTTGTTGGAATTGGAATACCACAATCCGCAGGCTCCCATGTAACCGGACCAGATGTCGCCGGCCAGGTTTTGGGTGATCTGATAATCCGCGTCAAAACCTTCGCCCACGATGAAAACCTTACGCAACATTTGGGAAAAGAACGATCCGATCCTCAGATCGTCACGATCCATCATTTCATCAGTCGCTTCGTTGGGGTTGACATTTTCAAAACCATCCGTGCAGCTCCCGCTGATGATCAATAAAAGTACCAGCATGGAGGCTGATAATCTATGGAGTAGTATCTTCTTCATACGTGTAATGATTTAATCGTTAAAACTGAACTTTGACCGAGAAACCAAGGTTCCGCAAACCCGGGCTCATGAAATAGTCAATTCCCTGATAATACGTTCCTGTACTTGCTGTTAACTCAGGATCAAAAGGAGCTTTATGATAGAACATGAACAGGTTCCGTCCGAGCAAAGAAACATTCATCCCCTTTATGGCGGGAATCAACCTGCTCACCGGGATGTCATAGCCAAAAGTCAGTTCCGAAAGCCTGACATTGGTTGCGCTGAACACGTACATGCAGCCGACTCCCGAGGTTCCTCCGCCAATCGTCTGGTAATACTCCCGGGCAGGGATACGCTGACCATTGACCAGTGCGCCCCCGTTGTCTCTTGCTTCGGCCGATGCTTTCGATACGCCGAAGGCATCCATCAAGGCCTGGGTTACCGATACCACCCGTCCTCCTACCCTGGCATTTATCATGAACCCCAGGTTGAACCTTTTCCATCCGAAATCATTGCGGAATCCGACGTGATACAGGGGATTGACATTTCCCCCGTAAACAAAATGATTTGCATCAGCACTGACGGTTTGCGACGACTGGTCCACAACAATATAGCCATGCTCGTCGGTACGCAGTGTATTGACATAAAAATCGCCCATCGATTCACCTTCGACCAGCATCATCCGGTAGCTGGGCGTACCCCCCATGTTCATTTCTGTCAGAGAGATCTCTTCACCACCCGGGGTAGCGAATACACCAGGCTGGATTTCCAACTCACAGGCCCCAACGGCTGGTCCAGGCCCAGGGTCAGCTCAATCCCTTTGTTTTCAATCTCTCCGGCATTGACATAAAAACTACTGTACCCGGAAGAGGACGATAGTGTGGGATTGAATAATTGGTTAAAGGTACTTGATTTATACAGGGTGACATCCAGCTTCACCTTCTTGTTCCACAACATCGAATTGAACCCCAACTCCCAGGATTTGGTACGTTCGGGCTCCAGATCGCCATTGAACATGAACGTGGTCGTCTGAGGATAACCGTTCACCAGAGGGTAGGTGGGGCGGGTGATGAAACGCTGAGGCGCGTTCCCCACTTCGCTGTAGGAGACCCTGGCTTTCAGAAACGACAATACGTTGGACCGGACAGGTAAAAGGTCGGTCAGGATCGCCGATAAACCCACTGAAGGATAAAAGATCGATCCGGTTTTGGTATAGACCAGGGTGCTCACCCAATCGTTACGGGCAGTCAGATCCAGGTAGACCTTGCTTTTGTATCCGGCCTGGAAGGTACCGAAAACACCCTGCAACTGGTCGTGATAATTAATCTGATCGGTTTCCGCCTGGGTCATGTTCAGGTTCCGGAGAGAAAATAAATTGGCCACGCTCAGCAAATCCCCGCCCACATATGAATAATCATATTTCAGGTCAGAGACGCTTGCCCCGGCAACAGCAGTCAAAGAAAAATCACCCAAATACTTATTGATATTCAGCATGATATCTGCATAAAGCTGTCTGGTCTGATCATAACTCTGATAAAATGCACCATATTTATCGGCAAAGATCCCGTCGGTTGACGCAGAATATTTGCTTTGGTTGTCCGCTTTGTTCAGGTCAAGTTTGACACGACCGGTCACATTCATCCAATCGTTGATCTCATACTTCAAACCTCCGCTGATCATAAAACGGTCTTTATGATTTTCAAAGATATCCCGGTTGATGATCCAATACGGATTTTGCATCCCGATACCCATATTCCCGTATGGCCAGTATTGCGTCTTAAAGTTACGTTCCACATCATACCGTTCGTAGGTTTTATATTTCCCGACGTAATCTGTCCGTGGAAACAAATAGACGGGAATGAGCGGATTGAAATACTGTCCCTGGGCCAGCATATTCTTTTCCTTTACCGACATGTACATCATGCCAAGGTCCAGATCCAGCCGGTCGTCCAGGAAACTGCTGGAATTCCTGAAGCCAATATTATAACGGTCCAGGTCATTGTTCGGGATCAGCCCGCCCGCGTTCAGCACTGAAACGGAAACATAGGTCTGGTTCCTGTCTGTTCCGGCAGAGACGCTGACGGAGTTGGTGACGTTATAGCCGGTTCGAAAAAAATCTTTCGGGTCGTATGAAACCGGCGACGATAATTTCCCGCCCCAGCTATAATAACCACCCGGTTCCGATCCGTATGAATTCTGAAACTCCGGCATCACAAAAGGAGTGAAAAAGGAGGTGCTGTTCGAGATGTTCACAGAAAGCTTGCTGGCTTCTCCTTTCCTGGTGGTAATCAGGATCACCCCGTTGGCGGCTTCGCTGCCGTAAAGGGTTGCTGCGGCCGGACCGTTCAGGATCGACATGGACTCGATATCTTCAGGGTTAATGTTGGAAATGCCGTCGCCCGACTGGCCCATCCCGGTAAACAAATCGTCCGGTTGTCCGCCCGACAGGTTCGGCATCGGAATACCATCGACCACATACAAGGCGTTGTTATTTCCTGAAATGGACTTCGTTCCGCGCATGACCACCCTCGAACCGCCGCCGATCCCGGAAGAACTGCTGTTGATGGTCACTCCGGCAATTTTACCGGCCAGGCTGTTCACAAAATTGGCATCACCCACCTTGAACACGTCGTTTGCCTGCAATTCCTGGACATGATAGGTCAACGCCCGCTCCTCTTTCCGGATCCCAAGTGCCGTGACGACGACATCAGCCACCACGACCGTTTCTTCTTCCAGCACCACCACGTAGGAGGTCCGTCCGTCCAGCGGCAGCTCTTGTGTCTTCATCCCAATAAAGGAAAACACCAGTTTTTTTGAGTCTTCCGGAACAACCAGGGAAAAGCTGCCCTCCGGATCCGTTAACGTGCCAATGGTTATCCCGCTCACCGTGACGGAGACCCCCGGCAAAGGAAGCCCTTTAATATCTGTCACCCTGCCCTGAACCCTCTTGTCAGACTGAACGGCCCTTTGTTTACTCCCGGCTGTCAGGATAATGTTGGAACCCTCCAGACTGTAGGAAACATTGGTGCCGGCAAATAACTGTTCCAGAACGGTAGTCAGAGATGCCTGACTCACATTGACGGAAACCTTTTGCCCAATGTCAACCTTCGAATCGTATACGAACAGGTAATTGGTCTGATTTTCAATTTCGTCCAACACTTTCTCCAGTTGAACGTTCTTTTCGAGCAACGTCACTCTCACGTTCTGGGAGTTTGAATTCATGGCATTTAAACTAAACACCATCAAAAACAGGAAGAAAGAAATTATCTTCATAATCCTTAAAAAGTGTTTTACATGAGCCTTTTCCTTCTCAAAAAAGCACAATGAATTTTTATTATTCATATTTTTACATGATTAGGGGTTAAAATAGAAAATGTCGAAGATCTGTTAATGATCCCTTTTACCTGTAAATGGCCTCAACATTTACAGGTTTTTTTTGCTTTAACTTTCCATATTCTCCAGGTTTTAGGTTGTTAGTATCTAGCGGATATAAATCAAATTTTCCTGCTTTTCATAGGTAAAGGGGATATTCTTTTGCAAGACCCGTAATGCATGTTCCACTCCGTCGCTGATCCGGATTTTTCCGCTCAGTTCTTCCCGGGGAAACGCTGCTTTTTGCAAAACAAACCTGACATCATAATACTTTTCCATGGACTCCAGCAGTGCGCTGAACGACATGTTTTTGAAACAGAACAATCCATCGCGCCACCTGAACACATCGAAATCGGCGATCGCCTGTTTGGTCAGTCTCCCTTCGCTGACGTAAACCTGCTCGCTGGGCTCCAGCATGACTTCTTCGTCCGGATGATCACGGTTGATGACCCTGACTTTTCCTTCGATCAACGATGCCGAAAACCGGGTGACATCGGGGTTTGCATCCAGATTAAACGTTGTTCCGAGCACCTCTACCGCGTATTTCCCTGTTTCAACGACAAAGGGTGTTCCCGTGTGGGTGACGTCAAACCAGGCCTCTCCTTTCAGCTCTACGGTGCGCGCTTCACCGGAAAAAACGGCCGGATACCTGATCTCCGAGCGTGCATTCATCCAAACATTTGTGCCATCAGGCAAGGTCAGGTTGATGCGTTGCCCTGCCGGAACCGCGATCGTGCTGAGCGGGACTGCCTTTTCAGTGCCTGTCCTGCTGTAGAAATAGAAACTCATGCCCCAAACGAGGATGGCAACGGCAGCGATCTTTACCAACTCCCGGATCCGGAACAGCGGGTATGATCTCTTTCTGCGCAAACCTGCCCCGGCCTCTCCGTTTGCCATGATGGTCAGATCGAAAATCCTGCGTTCTTTCAACAATTCTTTTTGGTGCTCCGGATCTGCCTCGATCCAGGCTACTAACTGCTTCTCTTCCTCAACAGTAGCCGTATTGCTAAAAAAACGGTGTAATAAATGTTTCTCCATAATGCCTGTATAGCACTTCGGAGAAGGATAACCCTAATGAAAAACTGACTTTTTTTTGGATAATGACGATCTCTGATCAAAAACTGCTCTTACTGAATAGAATAAGAAAAAAAAGAAAATAATCTTTTAAAGACGATCGTAAGATCTTTAAGGCTTTTGAAATATGAAATTCTACTGTCTTGACCGACACCCCCAGGTCGGCAGCTATTTGCTGATAATTCTGGTTCTGATGCCTGCTCCGCACAAAAATTTCTCTTGTTTGGGCAGGAAGCATGGCTAACGCCCGTTCTGCGATCCCGGAAGCTTCTTCCCGGAACAGTTCCTGGGGATCGCACGCTTCCAGAGTCATGGTCTTGATCTGCAAAATCCGCGATTGATGGTCATTCATCTCGTGATGCACTTTCAGTCTGACACTTTGCGACCGCAGATGATTCAGGCATTTATGCTTCACCACCTTCAGAATGTAGGCAGGGATATTCTGATTCAACTCCAGTGTGTGCCGGTTTTCCCAGAAATAAATAAAACTGTCAGTCACGACATCTTCGGCTGCTGCCTCATCCTGCAAATACGAACAGGCAAAATAAATGAACCTTTTCTGGTATTCCGAGAATAGTTGATTGAACAAACGGATGTCGGCGGTTTCCTCTTGCATAATGATCCCGTAGATGAAACAGTCACAAAATAAGCAAAAGTTGTTTTAATGGCAAATCATCGCTTAACCCTCTCTGCCTGGTTCCGGTTAATTCCTCAACCTATTCAACGGATAGTTTGCACGGCACCAGCGAAACTTTACCGATAAGACCTGAGGGCACAGGCGATTCT
>CAZOYZ010000144.1:0-1608 GCA_964584045.1 uncultured Prolixibacteraceae bacterium
GTCAGTTGTTTGAAAGGACTTGCCTGTGTTCCGTAAACAGCTTCACCGTTTTCTTTCATCCAGGTTCCCATGTCTTTCAGCCTTTCTACACTTGCATCCGGGAAAAGTCCTTCAGCAGTCGGGCCTACATTGAGTAAAAAGTTACCGCCTTTAGATGCAATGTCAATTAATTTCCGCACCAAATCTTCTGATGATTTCCAATTCTGGTCGTTTTTATTATATCCCCAATGATCATTCATGGTCATACAGCTTTCCCAATCGACACCGGGGAATCCGGTCGAAGGAATCTCCTGTTCGGGAGTGCCAAAATCGCCGTAGAAACTGCTGTCGGCCGTCATTCCTGCCATTCCCTGGCGACCTTTGTCAATACGGTTGTTGATAATCAAATCCGGTTTTTGATCCCGGAGGTAGTGATATAAATCCGCCGCGCGTTCATGATCCCAGGTGGCTTCCCATTCGCCGTCAAACCATAAAACTCCAATATTCCCGTAATTGGTAAGCAGCTCGTTCAACTGTTTTTTCATATACGAAACATAGCTGTTCATATCGGCGCCTTCGGTTGGTCTGTCTTTCTCCCAGTCACGACGAGGCAGGTAATCGGGATGGTGCCAGTCCATGATGGAATGGTAAAAGCAGAGGGTTATCCCTTGTTTGGCACAGGCTTCCGACAGTTCTTTTAAAATATCCCTTTTAAAAGGGGTGGACATCACGTCATACTCGGTTTCCCGGGAATCGAACAAGCAGAACCCATCGTGGTGTTTGGATGTGATTACGATATATTTCATCCCCGCGTCTTTGGCCATCGCCACCCATTCGTCGGCATTGAATTTTTGGGGATCGAACTGCGGAACAAGCTGATCGTATTGTTCCAGGGGAATTTTCGCGGTATGCCGGATCCATTCGGCGTGGTTGGTTTCACCATTCCACTCTCCCGCGGGAATGGCATACAGTCCCCAATGAATAAATAATCCAAAACGGGCTTCGCGCCACCAGTCCATCCGGTCAGGCTGCTTCACTTCAGGCTTCGTACATGTAGTCATTGCCAGGGCTAAAAAGACCATTAAAAAATAAGATCGCGTTTTTTTCATTTTTGTTTTTTTTTATGTGAGTCAATCGTATTCGAAATCATGTTTCGTATGTCTGATCTTTTTGATGCACATCCAACTTTCCCGCACCTGATGTCCGCACCCATCCCCTTCGCCTGCTCTTTTGAGATGAACCAGTGCCCGGACACGAAAGTCTGTTAATCGTTGTCCTTCACTTAGCTCTTGTGCCTGAACCCCAACCGGTGTGTAAATTTAGTAAGTTCTGAAAATAAATCGCCAAAAATTTTCCAACATACTTTGCCGTCCGGAAACTATAAATCCGTGTACCTAACCAACAGCTCTCCCGAACGTCGAACTCACAACAGTTCCAATAATTCATCCCGTACCCTGTCATAATCGTCACCGCGTTGAGACCATTGCACCGAATCCTTCATTGAAACCTCACTTAACGCTTTTGGCACCACTTTCCCGATAATCTTCTTTATTTTTTCTTTTCCTGCCTTTTGCTCCGCCATCCACATCAGAGTGGCATCCTGTTGACCTCTTCTGATATTTTTTAACC
>CAZOYZ010000144.1:1708-10840 GCA_964584045.1 uncultured Prolixibacteraceae bacterium
TTTTTCGGATATCAGGTAAAACAGAAAGATCGACACCGTCATATCCTGCCCAAATATCAATGAATCCGTCAAGCTCTTTCTGGTAAGCCGTAGTGGTAAAAACCGGCAAAGTCCTGCCTGCTCCCGGATTATTATGGATCCAATCTGCTCTTTCTTTCAACCATGGATATTTGTTTTTCGGTGGTTCATCTGTGATATACCAAAAACAGGTAACATCGGGGGCATTCTCAGCGAACCATTTCACCCACAAATCAGATTGTTGCTGAACATCCGCTTTCGTATCTCCCATTACACGTGAACCGTACATCCCAATAGGGAAAAGTTTTTCACCCACCCCTTCACCATTACCGCGGTATCCGTTGGCTGGCGTATAAGCTGAACCATCCAGATAAGGCAAATAGTTTTTCATAATTACCGGATCAAAGGGCGAACTATTCGCAGCAAAACCTCCTTCAATATCAATACGGTGCCTGCGTCCCTCAAACTTGAGCATTTTTTCGATTTCCTGCGGAGGCAGTTCCGGGAAATAAGAGTCAATGTTTCCAGTGTACATCCATATATGAGTATGGGTTTCATCAGGCAAATAGAAAGGCATTAAGTTTATTTCGATTGGAATTTTCCCAATCATTTTCCCTTCCTGAAAAATATGAACATTCCCTGTGTATAATCCCGAAGGATAATTTTTCCGGTCACGGGGCAGTGCGACATCCACCCAGAACCCTTGATTCTGCAATGGCCCAATGTCGATCGGGAAACCGCCGCGGCCAGCCGGCGCATCAACCGGGATCAGGGCATCGGGAATCCAGCCGGTCATTTTTTCAGGAGCGGCGGCAGTCGATCCATAAAACCACTGTGGCTGAGTGGGATTCTCCACATGTAAATAATGCTCCGTAAAGATCTCAATGGTGCCGCCAGGTCCGTATTTTAAGGTAGTACCTCCGATCGTTTTCAGGGATGGCCCATGAACAGGGGATTCGATTGCCACTTCAACAGCTTTTGCCCCTAAACGATCTGCTTCGAGTATGACCTGAAAACTTACCACTTCGTTATATAAACCTTTTAAACGAACCTTCTTGCCATCCCAGGTATAGTTCCCTTTTTCAGCCGGATGATTTAAATCATCACGAAAAACTTTTTCACCGTCTCCCAATGCCCATATTTCTTTTATCTGACCAAAACATGCGGCCGGGATAAAGAATACGATAAACAACAACAGAAGTCCTGCAGTTACTGCATTCGTAATATTCAACTGACTTTTCATTTGGTGATCCTCCTTGAAAATTTTTTAAATAAAAGGGTGCCTGAGTTCCTAAGAACAGAGACACCCCGTTCAAAAATCTACAACAACAAACTTTAATCTCCGTAACCCGGATTCTGTTCCAGCAATGGGTTTAAGTTTAAATCGATTTCAGGAATAGGAAATAAATAATCATCGGCGCTAAAATTGGCCAGGTATTCAGGACGGATGGTGACCTGATCCAAAATCCTCTTCCTGCAGATATCATACCAACGATCAGGAAATTCAAAAACCAGTTCCCAACTGCGCTCCTGAATAACAGCCTTATCAAAGTCTGTTGCAGACATGGATGTGGTCATCCTCGGATGCAGGAGATTATCGACGTAACCATTGGCACGGTCAATGACCTGATTAATCGCCTCAACTGCTTCCGGGGTGGGTCCGTTGTTTACCATATTGGCTGCTTCAGCATAGATCAGCAGAACATCAGCATAGCGAATAACCGGCCAATTCATCGTTGAGGTATATCCATTAAAATCATCTTCTGAAATGTAAAAAAAGAATTTTTTACAAAATGGCACCTGCTCCGGGAAATCGCTGTAATGGACACCATTCCATTCTGTAAGCAGGTAGGCATCCTTTCGTGGCTGAGCGGGCCAATGACGTTCAAAAGTTGTATCAACAGCGGCATCGCCCCAACCTCCGTCAAGATAAAGTGATGTGGCCCATATTTGGGGATCTGTTGCAGGGTCATCGTAAGTGGAATTATAACTCCACATCATCTCAGGACCATATTTATTCGTCAGACTAAATACCTTATCCACTTCAGGTACAAGAAAATAAATACCCGACTGAATAACTTCCATCGCTGTATTAGCTGCTTTCAGATAATTTGAGGGTTCATTTAATGGATATGTTGCCATCGTCAGATAAACTTTCGCTAAGATACCTTTAGCCGCGCCACTCGTTGGTTTTCCCTGTGCATCAGGCCATGATTCGGGCAGATGTGCAGCTGCATAGATCAGGTCACTCACAATCAAACTATAAATATCATCTACAGAAGCCCTTGGCATAGGATTGCTTATAGGATCGGGAGATTCATCCGTAATCAAAGGAACACCGCCAAACATTCTGACAAGATTAAAATAATTATGCGCCCTTAGAAACATTCCCTGAGCCAGTAATCTATCGATCGTCTCCTGGCTTTCTCCCTCAACATTTCCTTTTTTTACCGACGCAATTGCCGAATTAATATTTGAAATAGCGGCATAGTGGCAAAACCACAGGTCATCTCCATTATCCAATGCAATATTTAAATCACCGTTATTAAACTGGTCATCATGAATAAATGCTCCAAAACCATAGCCGTATCCACCCCAATAATCCCAGAGATAGTTCAGGGAGGCCGCATAGGCAGCTTCGACCTGCGAAACAGAGTTCCCGAATTCATACGGAGGGACAGAACTTATAGGATCCTCCTTCAAATCCATACATGAAAAGCCCAATATAAGCATGAAAACAACCAGACTATACCGAAATGGAATATTCATATTTTTTTTCATCGTTGTTCGATTTTAAAATGAAACATTGACCCCGAAAGTGATTGTCTTAGCCGTAGGGTAATTGCTGAGATCCACACCTATCTGGGCATCATTACTATTATATGCGCTCACTTCAGGATCATATCCTGAGTAATTGGTAAAGGTGAGCAGATTGGTTCCGCTAACATATACTTTGGCGTCTATCAGCCCTACCCTCTCCAGCAAAGATCGGGGTATATTGTAGCCAAGAGTGATATTCTTCAGCCGAATGTAGGACCCGTCTTCTACCCAACGGCTAAGCCGCCCATCGTCACCGTTACCCAATTGGATCGTACTGACAAGAGCGGCGTCCGCCCTGGTTACCTGATCAATAAATCCGGGTACATCAGTATCCTGATTTTCCGGGGTCCAACGGTCCAGAAGGCGCGTACTGGTTCCTTCTCCGGGTCTTTCGAGCCGGATTCTTCCCTGATTGAAAATGTCATTTCCCCTGGATCCCTGAATTAATAAAGTCAATTCGAAATTATTGTAAGAAAACCTGTTGCTCCATCCAAAAATAAAATCCGGGATTGAGTTCCCGATATTTTTAATATCACTGGGATTAATCTTGCCGTCACTGTTGACGTCAGTATACTTCATGTCACCAGGTAGCTGTCCGTATTTTGCGGCCTGGGCGGCTTCACTTTCTTTCCAAATCCCTTTGACTTCGTAACCATACATCTGACCAAATGGTTCGCCAACTCTCAATTGCATGAATCCGTTTCGAAGGCCATAACCGCCATAGGTGGTTCTGAATTCCAGCCGTTCACTTTCTCCCAGATCAAGAATTTCATTTCTGTTCCATGAAATATTAAGTTCAGTGTGCCATTTCAACCTGTTCATAAAAGGGTCGCCGCTTAATGCCAGTTCAAGTCCTCTGTTTTCCACTGATCCTACATTGTCGATAATACTTCTTAACCCGGTATAACTCGCCAAAGTTCTGTTCAATAGCAAATCCTCCGTCTCCTTTTTGTAAATATCGATTGTTGCGTTAAACCGCCCATCGAACAGTCCTGCATCCAACCCGAAGTTGATCTGAGTTGTACTTTCCCATTTGAGATTCGGGTTGGAAGCATTGGCAATCCGGAATCCCAGGTCCGTAGATGCACCTCCGGTATACGGGTAGTTGTAACCTGACTCCATGGCTGAAATCGTCTGATATGGACGAATGGCCTGGTTGCCCGTAATACCCCAGCTGCCGCGGAGCTTCAGGTTGGAGAACATTTTCAGGCTTTTAATGAACGATTCCTGTGACATTCTCCAGGCCAGTGATACTGACGGAAAGTGTCCCCATTTATTGTTGGTTCCAAAAACAGACGAACCATCGGCCCTGTAGGTCGCTGTGAGCAAGTACTTATCGGCATAGGCATAATTAATTCTTCCCAAATAAGAGTTAATCACCCTTTCTTCAACATTCGATGACTTTTCTGAAATTTGCTCTGCACCACCCAGATCATTGATTCCGGTCTGATCGACAGTGAATTTGGAAGCTATCAAATCAAGGCCTTCAAGTTTTTCATACTGTTGCTCCGCCACTGTCATTATGGTAAGTTGATGCAGGTCAAGGAATTTTTTATTGTAGGTCAAAATATTGGAATTTTGATAACGCGTAAACATTGAAGATGATAAGGTGCCATATCCTACTTTTCCGCCAACAGGTCTGCCTTCAAGGGTAAGCGCATTGTAATAGCTTCTGTTCTTTATATTTTGAATAGTTGCTCCCCCGGTAACCTTAAAGGAAAGTCCTTCTATAATTTGAATATCCAAATAGGAGCTAACATTATTTTCCACAGTATTGTTTTGAATGTCAGGCTCCTTTGCGGCAGCCAAAGGATTCCACGTATCGTATGCCCCATAACCGGCCGGGTGGCGGTTGTAATTCCCATTTTCATCATAGGGAGGAGTTGTCGGATCCCAGCGGGGAGCAACATTGACAGCCTGTCCAAGGAAACTCACTGCTGTACCACCTCCGTATGGCGGTGAATTACCGGCTTCTTTGGATCCGGCCCAGTTCAGTCCAAAGCTGACACTTTTTGTGATGACAGCGGCTATATTCGCCCGTAAAGTAAAGCGCTCATATTCGGAATTGACCAGGATTCCCTCCTGATTAAGATAACCTGCAGAAATTCTGTAGTTCAGGTTTTCAGCCCCCCCATCCATTGACAGTTGGTGGTTCTGAATGGGAGCTGTACGGTAAATCACATCCTGCCAATCTGTTCCTCCGGTATTTTCAAATCCCTGTATCTGCTGATCAGTAAAAATTGGCACTGGTGTACCGGAAGCATTTTGAGTAATTTTCCATGCATTAATGGTCCTGGCATAGTCCGCAGCATCCATGACATCAAGTTTATCTCTAATTGACTGATAACCAATATCATAAATATAATTTATCCGGGGCTTACCTTTTACACCGCTTTTTGTTGTGATCAAGATAACCCCATTCGCCCCTCTTGATCCGTAAATAGCTGTAGCAGAAGCATCTTTCATTATCTCCAGAGACTCAATGTCATTCGGGTTGATCGTATTCAGATCTCCACCCTGCAACCCGTCAATCACAATAAGCGCGTTATTCCCACCATTAATGGAATTCATTCCGCGAATACGGATGGTTGTTTCTGCCCCGGGTGCACCTGCTGTATTCAATACCAACACTCCTGAAGCCCGTCCCTGCAATGCCTGATCAACACGCTGCATCGGCAATTGCCTGAGTTCTTCTCCATTTACCGAACTCACCGACCCCGTAATATCACTTTTCCTTTGTATACCGTAACCAATAGCCACTACTTCCTCAAGTCCGATGGCATCCTCTTCCATACTTAGATTAATCATCGATTTTCCTGCCACCGGGATCTCCCGCTTTTTCATCCCCACAAATGAGAAAACAAGTGTCGCATCTGCGGGAACATTAGTCAATGAATACCGCCCGTCACCATCCGTAATGGTTCCCGTGGTACTTCCCTTCACAACTACCGTGACACCGGGAAGCGGCAGTCCGGAAGAATCGGTGACCTTTCCTTCTACTAACTGATTTGCCTGCCATCTGTTCGCCACTGCCTGCTCTGCTTTTGGCACAATCATGATCAGCTTGCCTCTCGACGTATACGTCAGATTCTCGTCCTTCAACAAATCGTCCAGAACTTCCGTGATTACTACATCATCATAATGACCTGTTTTCAGCTTTGAATCCTTCAGCAATTCATTTTTGTAGAAAAATGAAAAGTTTGAATTCTTTTCGATCTCGGCAAAAACTTCTGCCAACGTCTTGCTTTGAAAATCCAGACTCATCTTCTGCGTTTGCGAATACAGGGATGAGGCCGTAACCTGCATGAAAGCCAGAAAAAACAACAACGTAGTTAATTTCATGATGTTCAAAATTTTTCTTCGCACAAGACACCGCCGGTGCCGTTGCTTCGGATGTTTTTTTTTCATAGTTTTACTTCGATTTAAATGACGTATTATTTAAGTTACCGACGTTGGCAGAGTGGCTGCTCGGCCAGCGTCTTTTTTTATCATTGCACTGAAATTTTAATTTTTCTTAAATCTGTTTTTTCGTAACGGATGGGCACATACACCTGAATGGCATCCAGCACCTGCCAGATCGTTTCTTCATTTTTAAAAGTACCTGTAAAACTGACTTCTTTATTTCGAAGATTAACGAGATCAATATCGACATCGTACCAATTTTCCAGTCTTTTCATCAATTCGACAAGGGTAATATTTTGAAAATCAAATTTATTGCCGATCCAGGCAAATGCGCGATCGGTATTCACCTTCCCGATCCAGGTGCGATCTCCTTTGATGATCAACGCCTCGCCCGGAACCAGAACCTGTTCGCCGCTCTTCAAAAGAACATTGACTTTCCCCGAAACCAGGGTAATTTCCTCTCTTCCAAAATCATCATAAGCCATCACATTAAACTCAGTTCCCAAAACCTGAATAGCACACCGGGAGGTTTTAATAGTAAAAGGAGACATTTCATCACGTTTCACTTTGAAATAGGCTTCTCCGGTCAGGCTGACCTGTCTCGACTCCTCAGAGAACGAGTCGTAGCTTAACCTGGAACTTGCATTCAACCAAACTTCTGTTCCATCCGGTAAATAAACCTTCGACTTTTCCCCCCGGGGCGTTTCAATAACGGTCAAACCTCCGACAAACACCTGGTTTTTCCGGTATAACACGACAGTGGTTATCAAAAGGCCGACAATCAGGACCGCCGCCGCACGGATGATCCAGGATTGGTGAATGGTAAACGTTTTTGTTTCAGACTGATCCGCCGAGGCAAGACTGATCCGCCGTGCAAGCCTCTCCCAGTTTTTCAGCGAACGGGCATCTTTTTCAGGATTCCAGTCATTTTTCAACCGGTAAAACCGGGATAAATTTTCCTGATCCCGGAGCAAACGGAGTAACTGATCATACTCCCGGTCCTCCAAATGTCCGTTTAGGTAGCGCGTGGCAAGCTGCTCAAAATATTTATTTTCGTCATCCATATGCAGGGCGTTATATCCATATAACCCTCAAAGGGCTACTTTACCCATCATGGACAGGCAACTTTTTTAAAGCAAAAAATATCCTATCTCCCGGTCATACCGGAAAACATTCCATTCTCAGGTGGATAATGAATTCTAAAAAAGCTGCGCCAACACCAGCGCAATGACGGTAGCCGGGATTTCACCGCGAAATCTTTCCCTGAACGTTTTTACAGCCCTTGCCAG
The DNA here is from genome assembly GCA_964584045.1 of uncultured Prolixibacteraceae bacterium. Classification (GTDB taxonomy): domain Bacteria; phylum Bacteroidota; class Bacteroidia; order Bacteroidales; family Prolixibacteraceae; genus JBCFBK01. The sequence goes on from CAZOYZ010000144.1 coordinate 9,238, forward strand.
ATGTCGTTCCACGTTTTTGATGTTGATCTGCAGTTTTTCGGCGATCTCCCGGTTTTTCAATCCGTCAACCCGGCTGAGGATAAAAACTTCCCTGCACCGGGCCGGTAATGATTCTATTGCTTTTTCAATTTCAAGTTTTAGTTCCTCGTGGATCAGCAGGTAAGGTTCATCGCGAACAAAATCGATCCGGTAAAGTTCTTCATATTTACAGTCGGTCTCCAATTCAATGGTTTTTGCAGAAACGACCTTGACAAGCTGAATATAATCCAGGCATTGATTGCGCACCATTCTGAAAAGATACGCTTCAATATTCTCACCTTCAACCTGATCTTTCTTCTTCCAGAGTTTCAGAAAGACATCCTGAAGAATATCCTCGGCAACGGCTTCATCTTTCGTGATTTTACGGGCAAAATCATAAAGTCGGTGAAAAGTACGGTGAAACAGTGCTTCAAAAGCTTTTTCATCGCCTTTTTTGCATGCCAGAAAAAGCCGGTTCGAGGTATCCATGCCGGAAACTGATTTACGTTTGTTCTTCCTTCATTTTATAAGCATTATAGAGCAGGTAAACCAGGGTGACCAGCAGCAGGGCCATCCCTCCAGTCTGGCCAAATGAATCGGAAGCAATCCCCATCAGCAAAGGAATAATGGCTCCTCCGGCCACTCCCATGATCAGCAGTCCGGATATCTCGTTGGCATGTTCGGGTTCCTTTTTCAATGCCGCGGAAAAAATAATAGGAAATACATTGGCTACAGCAAATCCAATAATAAATACCATTGCCAGGATCACCCACATGTTCCCGGTCAACAGCATCACCACAAGTGCCGGAACGGCAACCAGCATACTCCCGATGAAAAAGCGGCGTCCTGACAGTTTAACGAGCAAAATAGCCCCTGCAAATGTGCCCAGGGTTCTGGCCACAAAATACAGACTGGTTCCTAAACCAGCCTGTTCAAGCTGAATACTGCTTCGTTCCATCAAAAATTTGGGAATAGTCGTGTTCAGGCCCACATCGACGCCGACCACGAAGACGATACCAATGAAAAACATCAACAATACCTTGTCTTTTAACAAGCCGAATACCTCTGAAAATGAAGAAGTATTTTGATTTGCCGCTTCTTCCCGGATAGGAGTCAGCCACAACCACAACCCGGAGATTACGGTGACCACCGCAAAGATCAGGAACACGAATTTCCAGTTCCCGAAGCTGGTCGCCGCGACCCCGGCAATAATCGGTCCAAGGAATGCGGCTATGGCTTTAATAAATTGTCCAAGCGTGAGAGTGCTGGTGAGCCGGTCACCGCGAACGACATTCGTCAGCAGCGGGTTCAGGGAAACCTGAATAAAGGTATTCCCGATCCCCAGCAATCCGAATGCCACCAGCATCATGGCAAAATTATAGCCAAGGAGGGGCAGCAACATCGCCAGAAAGCTGATGCCCATGCTCAGCAGGACTGTTCGTTTTCTTCCCAGCTTGTTCATCAGCATTCCCGTGGGGACAGAAAGGATGGCAAACCACAGGAACAAGCTCATGGGCAGCAGATTGGCGAGCGTATCGCTTAACGCAAAATCCTGTTTCACGTAATTGGTGGCGATACCCACCAG
>CAZOYZ010000145.1:0-6010 GCA_964584045.1 uncultured Prolixibacteraceae bacterium
GCCTTGTATTCCCTGGATGCCTTATTGCATGATACCCGTTTGGACAAAGGACCGGCCTTTATGGCGTATGTAAAAAATGCAGCCGGCAACGTGGCCGCAGAACTCTCGAAAAACAAACCCACCGGCCGTGAAGTGCGTGTTTTTAAGGTTTATAATTTTGGATACGTTATCCAAACAGCCCGTATAACTGTCGGGATCGATTTAGTTCGGGGAGGCGAGGAAAGAGAGAATCTGTTTTACATCGATGAAGACGTGATGCGCTCAATTGTGGAACAATGCGACATCCATTTTTTGACGCACAATCACAGTGACCACGCCAGTCCCAGTGTTGCCAAAATGTTTTACGAACAGGGGAAAGACATGATCGCTCCTGACGTCTTTTGGGAAGATATGAAGCCACGGTTACGGGTTTTACGGGGAGATCAGATGATCCGGGAGAATATCCCTGTACCTGCCAGGAATACGTCATTGGATGTTTGGGTCTATCCGGGATATCAGGGTAAGTTGAAAAACAACGTCTATCTGATTACATTACCCGAGGGTCAAACGGTCATGCACGTGGGCGACCAGACGTATTATGAAGATTTGGTTGACAAAATCAAAGCCAACCCGGTGAAAGCAGATATTCTTTTAATGGGATGCGCGGGAAACATCTTCCTTGCTGTACCCGAGCTAAAACCTTCCTTCGTATTTATCGGACACGAGAATGAAATGGAACATGGCATCGATCACCGGGAGCCTTATTGGCTTTCATTTCGGCGATCAAACGGATTGAGCCCTGTTCTCGTACTCGCTTGGGGTGAATCCTTTACGATAAAGAATTTTTGAGAATTCACGAATGTTTATCGCCATGAAACAAGCAATCGCAGTTATCCTCTTCCTGACAGGTGCCATCACTGCTGCCGCGCAGCCGATCGGGCATCCATCGCTGCTCTTTACGCCCGATCGCGTCGCTTTGGCCAGGCAGCGCGTGCAGTCCGACACGGTCTTTGCCAAAGCATGGGACCAACTCAGACAGACGGCTGACGCCCAACTCGACGGCGACAATCTCATGGGCATGGAAACCCTCGCCTTCGTCTACACGATGACCAACGATTCCCGCTATGCCAAAAAGATCAGGAGCCTCCTGCTGTCCACCGCCAGGGAGAAGGCCTGGACTGACCACGAGCAGATCAGCCGCGATCCCTCCTGGCGCAGCGAATTAGGGGTGGCTCACCGGGCCTACCACATCGCCATGGGTTATGATGCAATTTACAATGACCTCACTCCAAAAGAGCGCACGCAGATCACAGAAGGCATCTATCGGCTGGTCATCGAGCCCCTTATCGGCGATTGGGTACTCGGCACCACCCGCATCCACTCGTTCAATTCCATGGGCCACAACTGGTGGACCGTGTGTGCGTGCAACGGCGGACTTTTAGCCCTGGCCATGAGCAACGAGTCTGAAGAGGCCCGCAAAGGGGCCGAAGCCGTGCTGGAAGCGCTTCCGGAATGGTTTGAATTTGCAGGAACCGAACTACAGCCCAAACCCAGAAATTTTGATGACGAGGCGGGCGGCCTTTACGAGAGCGTCAGCTATGCCAATTACGGCATCGCGAGCGCCCTGCTTTTCCGCCTGGCCTGGCTGAACGCGCATCCCGGAGCCCGGATCGAGGGAATCCCGCAAATGGAAAAGCTTACCAGCTTCTTCTGCCATGTCGCTTATCCCGGCACCGGGGATTTTAGAAGCGTCAATTTCGGCGACCATGACAAGTACTCCACGGGCAAGAGCACCCTGTTATTAGCGGGCGCCATGGGTGAGCAGACGCCCGAGATGCTGTGGTACTTCAACCAGATGTCGCCAAAGCAACATGCCGAAGCGTACGGCCTCCATACCCCGGTCGGCTTCCTTTATGCCATCGATGCAAGCGATGCCCCCGCCACGCCAGGTCTGCCCACGTCGCAACTTTGGCGCGACTTCGGCTGGGCGACCATGCGCGATTCGTGGAACAGGGATGCCACCCTGCTCGGGGTCAAGTCGGGCGTTACCTGGAACCACGCTCATGCCGACGCCAACTCGTTTATCCTCTTCCACAAGGGGGTCGACATCCTGAAAGATGCAGGCAAGTGCGGTTACGGCAAGCCCGAATACCGCGACTACTTCTTCCAAAGCGATGCCCACAATGTGGTCAAGTTCAATGGTCAGGGACAGCCCCGCGAGCAGCAGGATTTCGCCTCGATGCTTCCGGGACAATTAAGCAACCTGCTCGACGGCGGTCACATCAGGTACGTATTGGCCAACGGGACCGGACCCACCTCCGATCTGTTCAGCCGCAACTATCGCCACTTCCTGTGGACTGACAAGGTCATTTATGTCGTTGATGATATCAAAAGCCACCAGCCGGGCCACTTCGAGTGGCTTTGGCATCCCGGCGGGGAAGCCCGCATCCAGGGTCCGGACATGACCGTGACCAATGGGAACTCATCGGTGGTGGTACGCCCCCTCTATCCCCGGATGTTGGCGCCGGTCGACTCCGTCCGCGAGTGCCTTTACCGGGAAGAATTTGAAGCCCCCACGGACCAACTGGAATCGACCGAGAAATATTATTCCTTCCACCTTCCCTCCAGGACTAACAAGGTGATGAGCATGACCGCCATCATCCTGAAGGACAGTGCAAACCAGCGCGAACTCCCTGTCATGGTGCGCCGCCAGGGAAAGAACTGGATGGGTGTGCGTGTCACCGACCATGGCAAAGTGACTGACGTCTACCTCAACCAACTGGCCGACGGCCGCCGCATGGACCAGCCCACGATGATAGAGCCCGACGGCTGGAAGACCGATGCCTGTCTGCTCGTAGTGAGCTATCCCGAGGGTACCGATCCGGCTTTAAGCGACGAGGTATTCGTGTGCCACGGCAGCCTCCTCCACCGGGATGGGGACCTGTATTTCTCCTCCTTGTCAAAACTGAATGTTATCGTCCTTAATCAGAATGGTACACTCGACCTCCAGGTATCCGGGCAGCCGCGCGTCAACTTCAGCATCAAGGCACCCGGCACATCCTCCCTGAACGTCAACGGCCATCCGATGCCTGTCAAGGTCACTGAAGGTCTGGTGAAAGTCAGCTACAAGGAATGAAAGACGGACGGTCTGGTGTTTTCTCACACCGACAGACACTTTGCCGGAAAAAGGAATTTTGTTTCAACCCCGCAAAAGCAGATTAATCAATCTGCTTTTGTTATCTTTGGGAGCCACAAAAATGCGGAAACATGACGACTATTTTCTGGGTGATTACAGCCATTCTTATTGCCGATTTTATTCTGGAACGGTATCTGGATTACCTCAACACCACCCGTTGGAGCGATGAGTTGCCCGAAGAGGTGAAAGGGATTTACGAGGAGGAAAAATACAAACAGCAGCAGGCCTATTCCAAAGTCAATCATCGCTTCGATATGCTGACAGGCACCTTCAGTTTCCTGCTGATCATGCTGATGCTCTTTTTCCAGGGTTTTGCCCTGGTCCATGAATGGGCACTCTCTGTTTCCCTAAGCCCGGTCTGGTCAGCCCTCATCTTCTTCGGGATCCTGATGCTGGCATCTGACATCCTGGAAACGCCATTTGACCTGTACAGCACGTTTGTTATTGAAGAACGTTTCGGATTCAACAAAACAACCCCGAAAACGTATATTCTCGACAAGCTGAAGGGGTGGATGCTGACTGCTGTGATCGGCGGAGGACTGCTGGCGCTGATCGTATGGATCTGGACCATGACCGGAAAGGATTTCTGGATCTATGTATGGCTGGTGATCAGCGCTTTTTCCATTTTTATGGTGATGTTCTACTCGACGCTGATCGTGCCGCTCTTTAATAAGCAAACCCCGCTGGAAGAAGGGGAACTGAAAAACATGATCCGGACGTTCGCGGAGAAGGTAGGCTTTCGTTTGGATCGTATTTATGTCATCGACGGATCCAAACGGTCGACCAAGGCCAATGCCTATTTTACCGGTCTGGGTAAAAAAAAGAGGGTTGTCCTGTTTGATACTCTGATCCAGGATCTGAAAGTCCCGGAACTGGTGGCCGTGCTGGCGCATGAGATCGGCCACTACAAGAAAAAACATATTTTCCTGGGCTTGCTCACCGGTATCATTCAAACCGGCATCATGCTGTTCATTTTTTCGCTGCTTGTTAACAGTCCGGCGCTGTCGGCTGCGCTGGGCGTTGAAAAGCCGGCTTTCCACATTGCCCTGATCACCTTCGGGATCTTGTATGCCCCGCTTTCGTCGCTGATCGGCATCGGAATGAATGCCCTTTCCAGGAAGAATGAATACGAGGCCGATGCATTTGCGGCCCGGCACGATGATGGATCCGCACTGGCAGAAGCACTGAAAAAACTGTCGGTGAAAAACCTGAGCAACCTGCGCCCTCACCCGGCGTACGTGTTTGTGCACTACTCCCACCCCACCCTGCTCCAACGGCTGCAAGCGCTGAAAAAAGTCGTGAGTCGTGAGTAGCGAGTCGCGAGACTAACCTGGAACCTGAAACTTTGAACTTTGAATTCTTAATCATGAAAGCAGAGATCATTACCATAGGAGACGAAATACTGATCGGGCAGATCGTCGATACGAATTCGGCCTGGATCAGCGAACAACTGAACATGCACGGCATTGATGTCTATCAGATCACCTCCGTACATGACGACCACGGACAGATCCTGAAAGCCCTGGCTGACGCGGAATCACGGGCTGACCTGATCCTGATCACCGGCGGGCTTGGCCCGACGAAGGATGATATCACCAAAAAAGCGCTGTGCGCTTACTTTGAATGTGGATTGGTGATCAACGAACTGGTTCTGGAACAAGTCACCGGCATGCTCACCCGCCGCCACATCAAAATGAACCAGTTAAACAAAGATCAGGCACTTGTCCCTGAAAAGTGCACCGTGCTGCCCAACACGACCGGAACTGCCCCCGGCATGTGGTTTGAAAAAAATAATGTCATCTTCGTATCGATGCCCGGCGTCCCCTTTGAGATGGAGTATCTGATGGAAAAGGAAGTATTTCCCCGGCTACAGGGAAAAGGAAAAGTACGGTCCATTTACCACCAGACGGTACTGATCCATGGCATTCCCGAATCCATGCTTGCGGAACTCATCGAAGCCTGGGAAGTGGCCTTACCGCCATTCATCAAGCTGGCCTATCTCCCAAGCGCTTTTATGATCCGCCTGCGGCTGAGCGCTTACGGTGAAGATCCTGCCGGACTTAAAGATGAAATTGCCGCACAGATCGAAAAACTAAAAATGATCGTCCCCTCTAAAAATATCTTTGGATACAATCAGGATACGATGGCCGGAGTCACCGGAAGATTGCTGATCGGATCCAATGCGACCGTCGGGGTGGCAGAAAGCTGCACCGGTGGCTATATCGCGCATCTCATCACCTCAAATCCAGGCAGTTCCGCTTATTTTAAAGGAGGGATCGTTGCCTATGCCAACGAGGTCAAGATATCCGTACTCGGAGTCAAGGCGGAGACGCTGGCAGCTCATGGTGCGGTAAGCAGGGAGGTCGCTGTTGAAATGGCGTACGGAGCGAAAAAGATCCTTCAGACGGATTATGCCGTGGCAACTACCGGGATCGCAGGCCCGGATGGCGGTACGCCCGAAAAGCCTGTCGGCATGGTATGGATTGCGGTAGCGGGAAAACATAACCTTGTGGCAGAATGTTATAACTTTGCAAACAACAGGGAACGGAATATTATCCGTTCAGCACAAACAGCAATGAATATGCTTCGGCAACTTGTTATTGATGAAAAACTTTAAGGTATGAAAAAGGTTGGAAAAATTCTTCTGGTCATTATAGGTGTTTTGATTGCTTTAGCCCTAATCATCCCCTTGGCATTCAAGGGCCCCCTGATGAAGAAAGTCAAAAAGACCATCAATGAAAATGTGAACGCCACCGTGGAGTTTAGTGATCTCCGGTTAAATCTTTTTAAAAGTTTCCCAAGGATATATGCCGGGATTGAAAACCTTTCCATCAC
>CAZOYZ010000145.1:6110-8112 GCA_964584045.1 uncultured Prolixibacteraceae bacterium
TGACTTACAGGGATGAGCTTACCGCGACGCTCGTCCGGCTGCTGAATACCAACATCGATGCGTCAGGAGAGGTTGAAGGAACCGTCACAAGGTTTGATCTGGACGGAAATGTGGAAGAGTTTTTACTGGAATATGACTCCGTGCAATATATCGCCAATACGGTGCTAAAGGCAAAGGGACAACTGGAAGCAGACTATGACAAAATGAACTTTGTATTTGGCAAAACCACGTTGTTCCTGAATGAGCTTCCGCTTGATATCAGCGGAAACTTCCAAATGCCATCAGACAGTATCTTTTTTGATCTTCAGTTTAAACAACCTGAAAGCGACTTTGGTACCCTGCTGACCATGGTGCCGAAGACGTATCAAAGCTATCTTGAGAAGGTCAAAGCCACTGGTGAAGCCGGTTTCGAGGGAGCAGTAAAAGGACTTTATTTTGAAGATATTTATCCTGAGATCAATGTCCGCCTGTTTATAAAGGATGCGGATTTCCAATATGAAGGCGCTCCTGAAAAAATTGAACAGATCGCCCTGGAAGGCCAGATATCAAAACCACAGGGAGACCTTGACCTGCTTACCGTGAATATATCCGATGCACATGCCCGGATCCAGGACAATCCTGTCAATTTCAGATTGAATTTAACCCACCCGGTAACAGATCCCGAATTCGACGCAAATTTCAACGGGAAAATTGATTTTACCCGTCTGTCAAAGGTAATCGCCATAGACAAGGACAGCCTCGAGATGAGGGGATCACTCGAAGGACAATTGGCTGTCAAGGGGAAAATGTCGGCCATTGATCAGCAAAATTACAACGAGGTTTCCTCTTCAGGAACTTTTACCTTCAGTAATTTCAGCATCAAAACTCCCAAAATAACACGTGCTGTGGAAGTCCGCTCAGGGAGTATAAAGATCATGAATACCGAAATCACATTTTCTTCATTTAACGGGAAAACAGGGCAAAGCGATTTCCGGCTGAACGGGAAACTTTCCAATTATCTTCCTTATTTCTTTTTGAATAAAACCTTAAAAGGGGATTTTAACCTACAGTCAGACTACCTTCACTTTGATGAACTGGCCAGTCTGATGGCCGAAGATTCGGCAAAGGTAACGCCCGCTGACAGTATACTTGCTTTCCAGGTTCCTGCAAATCTTGATATGGTTTTCAGGTCACAAATCGCAAGAGCCAGCTTTGACAGAATGGACATCCGCCATATAGACGGGCTGATTACGATCAGGAACCGTGTACTCGAACTGGATAAGCTCAGTATGGAGATGCTTGACGGACAGCTTACCCTGGACGGTTCTTATAAAAGCAATAAGGCCAATAAGCCTGAATTTGACTTTAATGTGCAGGCTGACGGCTTTCAGATCCCCGCTGCCTACAAATCATTCTCCATCATGCAGCGGTATCTGCCGATCGCAGCCCGCAGCCAGGGTGAGATATCTTCTCAGATCAACTTTAAAGGACGGTTTGATGAAAAGCTTCATATGATACCAGCCTCGCTAAACGGCAAGGGACTTTTCAATACCCAAAATCTAAGGATCATTGACGCTCCGGTTTTTGATCAGTTTAAAGGAGTGATCAACACGGAAAAACTGAAAAATATTAAGGTAGACGATTTTACTGCGCATTTCAACATGGAAAACGGTAGTATCAACATGGTCCCTTTCCAGACAAAAATTGCCAACCAGGATGTAGCGGTTTCGGGAGGCCTGTCGGTAGAAAGGATCCTGGATCTGAAAATGGATTTTAAGGTAAACAGGGAAAATCTCGGGAGCGATGTGAACAAGGCCCTTGGAATCCTGCCCGGATCAGAGAACATCCGGATGATCGACGCTTCTGTGCTCGTAAAAGGAGATATTAAAAATCCCGAAGTTTCCATCGATCTGAGTAAAGCGCGAAAACAAATTGAGCAGGAACTTAAACGGTCAACGAAGGAGAATCTGGAAAAATCGGTAAAAAAGATCGGCGACGAGTTGAAAAAGCTGTTTAAGTAGGC
>CAZOYZ010000145.1:8212-10717 GCA_964584045.1 uncultured Prolixibacteraceae bacterium
TGTTTTTTCAGCTCATCCACCTTTTGTGAAGCGAACAGGGATGCCTCCTGATAACGTTTACCTCTGAACAATCCGGACGACATTCGTTTTAACTCTGCATCAATCAGTATCATCGAGTTGAGCATCGTCTCGCGAAAAAAAGAGAGACACCCCTGACAATCGCCGTCGGTGACCTGATCCGTCAAAAAATAAGCTTCGGAAATTTCATCGACAGCTCTCCTGTACTCTTTGTTTAAACGGCTTTTCCGCGCTGAGCGCAGCAAGCGGTTGATTTCCCGTCTCACGCCTGAACATTTTTGTCCATTCCACCGACAACTCACCAATTCAATGATATCCCGGTTGTCGTCTTCCCTTCCCGCAAGTGAAAATAATCCCATATCCCTCTGATAATTAATAAGCTGCCCTTATAAAATACGTTATTGTCCAAAGTGATGATCTCCGGTCTTTACTGCGTTAAAAATAATAAAAATAATCACTGTTAAAAGAATAATTCCAAACACAATTTTCCAGGAAGTGATAAAAAGACTATTTCTTTTGTTTCAGGATCTCCTGGAGCCGGTACATTTCGTCACGCAGTCGCGCAGCTTCTATAAAATCGAGTTCTTTTGCAGCAGCTTCCATCTCTTTCTTCGTTTTAAGAATGGCCTTTTGCAAAGCGTCCGCACTCATGTACTGAACCACAGGATCAGCAGCGATATCGGGACGTCCGGAATCGTCAGGATAGGAAGTGGCTTTGTCGCTCCTGTACTCATACCCGATAATTTCTCTGGTTGGTTTCACGATTGGCCGGGGGATAATGCCGTGTTCCTGGTTAAATTGCAATTGTTTACTCCGCCTGTAGTTGGTAGAATCGATCGTCTTTTGCATCGATTGGGTAACTTTATCGGCATACATGATCACGGTGCCATTCAGGTTGCGTGCGGCACGCCCCGCGGTTTGGGTCAATGAGCGTTCGGAGCGGAGAAATCCTTCCTTATCGGCGTCGATAATAGCGACGAGCGACACCTCCGGCAGATCGAGGCCTTCCCGGAGCAGGTTAATTCCCACTAAAACATCAAACTCTCCTTTTCTTAAATCTTCCATGATCCCGATCCGCTCCATCGTATCGATGTCTGAGTGAATATAACGGGTCCTGATCCCCATTTGGACCAGATAGCGGCTGAGCTCCTCGGCCATGCGTTTGGTAAGGGTGGTTACAAGCACTCTTTCGTTCTTATCGATCCGCTTATGAATTTCATTGATCAGGTCGTCAATCTGATTTGTCGACGGGCGGACATCAATGACCGGATCAAGCAACCCGGTGGGACGGATGATCTGTTCCACATAAACGCCTTCTGATAACTCGAGCTCGTAATCTGCCGGAGTAGCGCTGACGAATAAGACCTGATTGACAATGTTTTCAAATTCCTCGAATTTCAGGGGTCGGTTGTCGATCGCCGCCGGAAGCCGGAAACCGAATTCAACCAGATTGATCTTGCGCGAATGGTCCCCTCCGTACATGGCCCTGACCTGGGGTACCGTGACATGACTTTCATCAATAATGGTCAAAAAATCATCCGGAAAGTAATCCAGCAGGCAGAAAGGGCGGGTACCTGCCTGGCGTCCGTCAAAATAGCGGGAATAGTTTTCAATGCCCGGGCAATATCCAAGTTCCCGCATCATTTCCATGTCATATTCTACACGCTCTTCAATCCGCTTAGCTTCCAGGGGTTTTCCCGTTTCCTGAAAAAAGCTAATCTGCCTGACCAAATCGTCCTGGATCTGATGAATCGCCGACATCATCCTGTTCTTTGTCGTCACAAAAATATTGGCCGGGTAAATTACAGCGCGATCCAACTGCTCAATGGTCCTTCCGTCAACCGGATCAAAACTGTAAATTTCCTCCACTTCATCTCCCCAAAACACCAGTCTTACGCCGATATCGTCATACGCCAAAAAGATATCGACGGTATCGCCTTTCACCCGGAAGTTTCCCCGTTGAAAATCCACTTCATTCCTTGAATACAACGCATCAACCAACCGATGGAGCAGCTGGTTCCGGTTAATGACCTGTCCTGTTTTCACTTCTGTCACATTGGCATGAAAATCCTCGGGATTCCCGATGCCATACAGACATGAAACGGAAGACACCACGATCACATCTCTCCTTCCCGACAAAAGCGCAGAAGTTGTACTTAACCGCATTTTTTCAATATCCGCGTTAATGGAAAGATCCTTTTCAATATAGGTATCTGTGGTAGGGATATATGCTTCAGGCTGATAATAATCGTAATAGGAAACAAAATATTCAACAGCGTTATCAGGGAAAAACTGCTTCATTTCTCCGTACAACTGGGCTGCAAGTGTCTTGTTATGGCTCAGGATAAGCGTGGGAAGCTGCACTTTCTCTATGACTTTAGCCATCGTATAGGTTTTCCCCGACCCGGTCACTCCAAGCAACGTCTGAAACCGCACGCCCTGTTCAATTCCTTCGGCCAGCTGCCTGATGGCTTCAGGCTGGTCCCC
>CAZOYZ010000146.1:0-10688 GCA_964584045.1 uncultured Prolixibacteraceae bacterium
AGGAAATCCAAAAGCAAACGGAGTTTACTTTTTTTTACAGTGTGGAAGATATCCGCGATGTAAAAGTGCCCAGGATTGAGTTTGAAAATGCAACACTGGAAGAGACCCTTGATGCCTGCCTCCTGGGGACTGACCTTTCGTACGAGATCGCTCATAAAGGAGTGATTATCAAGAAAAATAAAAATCCTTTCGGGCAGCAGTCAGAAGAGAAGGAAGTGATTGAGCAAAAGAATGTCGTCAAAGGGAAAGTGACCGACAGCGAAGGGAAGCCTATGCCGGGAGCAACGATCACGATCGTTGGTACTACCCGGGGGGTGATCACTGATAACGACGGCACGTATTCCATTGAAGCCGAACCGCACGACAAGCTGGTTTTTTCCTTCATCGGGATGGAAAGCCAACTCATCGACGTTGGTGACCAAAAGACAATCAATGTCATGCTACAGGAGAAAACCAACGAATTGGAGAATGTAACGGTGGTGGCCTTTGGTAAGCAGAAAAAGAGCAGTGTCATTGCCTCTATTGAAACGATCAATGCAAAAGAACTGAAAATCGCGTCGTCTAATCTGACAACAGCCTTTGCCGGTAAAATTCCGGGTATTATTTCCTATCAAATGTCGGGTGAACCTGGCGCCGACGATGCACAGTTCTTCGTGCGCGGTGTTACCACTTTCGGATATAAAACGTCCCCGCTCATCTTAGTTGACGGCTTTGAGGCTACCAGTAGTGACCTGGCGCGTTTGCAGCCTGACGACATTGAAAGTTTTTCCATCCTGAAAGATGCATCGGCCACAGCCCTGTACGGTGCACGTGGTGCCAACGGCATTATTTTGGTAAATACGAAGGCAGGAATGGAAGGAGAAGTGAAATTCAATGCCCGTGTTGATATGAACATGGCTACGCCTACCCGCATGAACAAGCTCGTGAATGGCATAGACTACATGAATCTCTACAATGAGGCGGTTACAACCCGGTCGCCGCAAGCAGGTGATTTCTACGACGCCGAAAAAATATCAGGCACACAAGAAGGGAAATTTCCGATGTTGTATCCGAATATCGATTGGTACGATCAGTTATTTAACAAACAGACCTACAATACGAAAGCGAATATCAACGTATCGGGCGGCGGCAAGGTGGCCACCTATTACGTGGCAGGCGGCTACGACAAGGAAACAGGTCTGTTGAGGGTTGATCACCGAAACAACTTTAATAATAACATTAACATTGACCGGTTCCATATCCGAAGTAACGTCATTTTTAAGCTGACCAAAAGTACGACACTAGACACCCGGATCAGTGGTCGTTTTGAGCGATACAACGGCCCTTATACATCAGCAAGCACGATTTTCAGCATGGTGATGAACGGCAACCCGGTCGATTATCCCGCCGTATGGGAACCCGATGCGGGCAACCTCTATACGAGGCACACCCTGTTTGGCACTGCGCCAGGGGCACCCGGCAATCCTTATGCCGAAATGGTGAAAGGCTACGAAAATCGCGACGAAAGTACGATTACGGCCCAGGCTACGCTGATGCAGGATTTGGATATGGTCACGAAAGGACTGAAACTTCAGTTGAAAGGTTCTGCCAACGTGTGGAGCTACTACTCGGCCAAGCGTCATTATAACCCGTTTTATTATGCTCTCCTGTCGTCAAATTCGATGGCCGGCGACTATACGCTTTATTGCACGAACCCGGAAAATTCTAGCGCCATGTTAGGTAACGTGGAGCCGGGCCGCAACAGCAGCGGGCACTACTATTTTGAAGCGCGGCTCAATTGGGACCGGCAGTTCGGGAAACACAACATCAGCGCGATGACCGTTGGGATGGCCGAAGAATATGTACTCACCGCAGGATCAAGCACAAGCGTATTTGAAACCCTTCCTGAACGTAACCTCGGTAACTCCGGGCGTATCGCTTACGATTACGACGAACGGTATTTCGCCGAATTTAACTATGGCTACAACGGTTCGGAAAAATTTGCCAAGGCACACCGCTTCGGATTTTTCCCGTCGTTCGGCGCCGGATGGCTCATTTCCAACGAGCCATTCTGGGCGGACCTGGAACAAGTCGTTCCCACGCTGAAACTGAAAGCCACCTACGGAACGGTAGGTAATGACGCCATTGCCAGTCGTGCCGACCGTTTCTTTTATCTCTCGGAAATAGCGATTGTCTCCGGCAAGCAACAAAACTTCGGGATGGACTGGAGCAAAAATCCTTACCAGGGTTTTGCCTATTCCCGTTACGCCAACCCCGAAGTGCAATGGGAAGTATCAACCAAACTAAACTTAGGGATTGAAGTGGGTCTGTTTAAAGACGAAGCGGTAAGAATACAGGCCGACGTATTCCGGGAAATACGCGACAAGGTTTACATGAACTGGGATAACCTGCCCTACTCGGCGGGCTTTGAAGCCCCGATTTCGGGCAACATCGGCAAAGTCAAGTCACAGGGATTTGATGGCTCGGTTGATATCAAGCATCATTTCAGCAATGATTTCTGGATCACCGGACGCGCCAATTTTACTTATGCTACCAGCGAATATATGAAGTTGAACGAGCCGAACTACATCGACGTTTACCGTAGCAAAATCGGGAAAAATATCAACCAGGTATGGGGGTATGTAGCCGAGCGGCTTTTTGTCGATGAGGCAGAAATAGCCAATTCGCCTGCACAGCAGTTTGGGCTTTACCAGTCTGGCGACATTAAATACAAAGATATCAACGGAGATGGGGTCATTGATTCGGGCGACCAGATTCCTATCGGATATCCAACGGTTCCCGAATTACAATACGGATTTGGGTTATCGACCGGATACAAAAAATGGGATTTTTCGTTCTTCTTCCAGGGGAACGGCCGCGTGTCGTTCTTTATTAATCCGTCGGGCATCGCACCTTTTGCCGGGCGCCGCAATGCGCTTCAGGTTGTTGCTGACGACTACTGGAGTGTAACCGATCCCGACGTTCACGCATTCTGGCCGCGGTTGTCGGTTTCGCCGCTTGAAAATAACACGCAAGCATCGACCTGGTGGCTGCGCGATGGCAAGTTCCTTCGCCTCAAGACCGTGGAGCTCGGCTACACCTTCCCTGCCGTTAAGAGAATCGGGCTGGAAAGAACCCGTGTTTACCTGACTGCGGAAAACTTGTTTGCGATCAGTCCGTTCAAAATGTGGGACCCCGAGATGGGTGGCAACGGGCTAGGATACCCGATTAACCGCAGGTTTAACATTGGTGTTCAATTGCAATTTTAATCCCTTATAACTTACTGATTATGAAAATCCTAAATAGTAAACGCTTATCCAGATTGCTTCTGTGTGTGAGCCTGTTCGGGTTCTCCTGTTCTGATTATTTGGATATTGTGCCAGACAACGTACTCCAATACGAAGATTTGTTCGTTAGCCGGAAGCAGGCTATGAATGCGCTGACCATGGTATATTACGGGATACCTTACGACCAGTCAAACAGCGCGCCGTGGACAATGGGTGATGAATGGGTGGTCGATAACCCCCAATTGACCACCAGCCGCTATTTTGCGGAGGGCATTTCTATCATGATGGGCAACCAGTCAACCGTCAATACCATTATGAGCTTTTGGACAGGAAACGGCTTTATTGCCAAGCTGTACAGCGTTATTCGCGACTGCGATATGTTTGTCCAGAATGTTGACCGCATTCCCGACATGACTGCGGAAGATAAAGCTGACTGGAAAGCGCAGGGACAGTTTCTGAGGGCCTACTATCTTTTTCTGTTGGTGCAAAATTACGGACCTGTAATTATCCCCAAAACGGTCGATCCGGGCGAATTGAACGAAGACTTGTTCCTGTCGCGCAGCAAGGTGGAAGACTGCTTCGATTATATTGTCAATCTGATGAATGAAGCGATACCCAAATTGAAACCGAAAGCGGGCATCAACGACCTGGGACAGGTCGATCAGGCTACGGCCAAGGCCATGATTGCAAGGGTATTGCTTTACAGGGCCAGTCCTTTTTACAATGGCAATTCCGAATACTATTCCAATTTCGTTGACAAAAACGGAGAGCCTTATTTTGCGCAAGCCGAAGACCGTGAGAAATGGAAATTTGCCGCTGATGCTGCTGCCGATGCACTTGCTTTTTGCGATCAGTATGGGTTCCGGTTGTATCATTTTACCAATCGTCCTTACGATTACGACAGCACTGACTACCGGCTCAACCGTGACAAGGTACAAACGATTTATGACCTGAAAATGAGGATCACCGACAGATGGAACGAAGAGATTATCTGGGGAACGACCCGAATCACAACGGTTACCATGAGCAGACTCGCTGCGATCATCAAGCCTGAAGGATATGGTGGTCCAGCTCCCGACAACCAAAATGCCGGTTCGCAACAAGGCATGGGCGGAGCATCGTACCAGGCGATGGAGCGGTACTATACCGAACACGGTTTGCCGCTCGACGAAGACCGTACCGTTAATCAGAATATGTTGTATCGCGTGGCCACCACGCCCGACGAAACGTCACCGGATTTTACGCCCTTTCGCGGTCTGATGCAACCTGGTGTAAATACCATTAACATGTATCTGCACCGTGAGCCGCGCTTTTACGCCGACCTGGGTATTACCGGCGGGTACTACCGTTCGCATCAGGTCCGTATC
The DNA here is from genome assembly GCA_964584045.1 of uncultured Prolixibacteraceae bacterium. Taxonomy (GTDB): domain Bacteria; phylum Bacteroidota; class Bacteroidia; order Bacteroidales; family Prolixibacteraceae; genus JBCFBK01. Next base: position 4,634 of record CAZOYZ010000146.1, read on the forward strand.
AGAACGATGATGTATCAGGATACAGACGGCGGATACAAGCAGGCGATTCAGGGTCAGTACTACAATCCAACCGGTATTGCCGTTCAAAAAGTTGTTCATCCCGAAGCCTATTTTACGGATGCAACCACAATGGTGGTCGCGCCCTACCCACTTGTTCGCGTAGCGGATCTCTACCTGATGAAAGCTGAAGCGTTGAACGAATACTCCGGCCCCTCACAGGAAGTCTACGACGCGATTAACATGGTGCGCCGGCGTGCGGGCATCCCGGACGTGGAAGTAGCCTATTCCAACCCGGAATGGGTAACCGACGAGGCGCTGAACAAGCATCTGACACAGGAAGGGTTGCGCGAGATCATCCTGCGCGAACGCGCGAATGAATTTGCCTTTGAGGGCGGTCACCGCTTTTATGACATGCAACGCTGGAAACGTTCGACAGTCGAATTTTCACGCCCTATTTACGGGTGGAACTATCTGGGGACCAATGCCAATTCATTTTTTACACAGACCATCGTACAGAACAGGCAATGGTCGATTACCGACTGCCTGTGGCCTATCGACAAGGTGGAGATAGACAAGAATGCCAACTTAGTCCAAAATCCGGGATGGTAGGAATACGATTAATGATTTAATGATTAACGATGAACGATATGAACTACCTTAAAATAAAAAGAATAACCATTTTTGCGGCTTTTGTCCTTACCATACTGTCAGGTTGCGAAGAGGCGGAACGTTACGAAATCAGCGGGGACGACTCTACGCCTCCCGGTGCGCCCATTTTTATTGCATCAAAGCCGCTTTCAGGTGGTGCGAGGGTTTACTTCCAGTCGCCCAAAGATGAGGATGTACTTTCCGTAGAGGCGTCTTACATGAATGTTGCCGGTAAGACAGTGCGTTTTGCAGCGTCCTATTTTTCCGATTCGTTGGATGTGGTTGGCTTCGGGAGTGAAGGCGAACATAAAATTACGATGTATGCGGTTGACCGTTCAGGCAATCGTTCAAAGGCAATATCGGAGACCGTCACAGCGCTCGAACCGACCGTGGTAACCGTGGCTAAATCCCTACAGGTATTACCCTCTTTCGCGTCGTTGATTTTAAAATGGGAGGACCCGTCATCCGAAACGGTTTATGTCAATGTCGGACTGTCTTATACCCAAAGCAGCACTACTCAAAAATTCACCAAGGTGTTTACTTCGCACCAGTCCGAAACGCAAACCATCGACAGTCTGAAACTGTACAACAGTGAGCCGGTAACGATAGAAGCAACGGTGAAGGACAAATATGGCAACACGGCGGCTTCCATAAATACAGTTGTCGCTTTGCTTACCGATGCGCAGATCGATAAAGCCGGATGGTCGTTGCCCGAAGCGGGGTTTGTGATGGGCGGCGTTATACAGGCTGACGGCAGCGCCAACGATGGCTCAGCCGTCGAAGTGATTGACGGGCTGAATGAAGGAGATGGCTCCTATATGAATTTTTACATCACCACAGCCGGCAACCCGTGGAACATCATCATTGATCTGGGGCAGGAATATGAACTCTCGCGTATTGTTACCCATCAACGCAGTTCGGGCAATTCTCAATACGGTTTGCAGGGCAACCTTTACCGCGGCGATAACGTGCTGGCCTATAATATGTATATATGGAATGAAAGCGCGCAGGAATGGGAATTTGTGTCGCGTAACGATCTTCACACGCCCAGCGTTAAGTTAGAATCGGAGTGGGAACAGTTGGGTAGAGCCGGCGACAGGGCTTTCCTCTACCCCGAAGAGCCGAAGTTTACTGCGCCGACGCGATATTTCCGCTTCGAAGCGATTAACGGCAAGTATATTTCTGAAATTACGCTGTATGGAAAAGTAAGTCAATAACAATTGAAAAACTGATACGTAATGAAAAGAATATTAAACAGAATCGGTGACGCTGCAGTTTGGGTGATTTTTTTGGTGTTCGTTTCGTGCAACGACATGTACGACAATGTGAAGGAGTATGCAGGCAAAGAAACCATATATGCCGAGAAGTTAGATGGCATTATTAACATTCAGGTTGGTTACGAACGCGTTGAAATAGACCTGTTGAAGGCAGGCCGTATCCCGGCAAGCCATATTCGAATGGGCAAAGCGAAAAAGACGGTCATCGAATGTCCCGATTTTACTGAACCCGACCATCGCCGGGTGATCGACAGTATTTGTTCGTGGATAAACATCACCGGGCTCAAACAGTTGAAAACTTACCAGTTTACCATTTATACGCAAGACGAATATGGGAACCTGTCGATGCCGCTCAAGGCGGAAGCACGTCCCTATACGGCCGAGAACGTCACGGCCCTGAGCCTGGTAGCCCCGTCGATTACCGAATCGACTGCAGCAATGCTGGTTGAATGGAAGGAACACTTGTCGGCGAAGACGCAGACCGTTTATCGTTATGGATACCAATATACCGACAAGGATGGTATCGTGAAAACAGGAAGCGATAAGAGCGACCTGCCCAGCTTTTTTGTCGACAATGTTTTAAGGGGAACGGATATTCCGGTTGACATGAATTTCCTGATAGTCCCAACGATAGCGAACAGCTCAGGAGGTTATGTGCCGATCATAGACACGATAAACTGGCAGACGCAGATCGTGCTGAAGATATCTGAAAACGCAAAACCGGCTATCTTCCTGAAAGAGCCGTCGGCTGTGATCCCGATTGACTTGAACAATGTGGAAGACAATTTTCCTCTTTCTTTCTCATGGATAAAGATTGCCGAAGCGGACAGTTATGTTCTGAAATTCTCGACTAACTCCGATTTTCCCGACACAGAAACCTTTACGGTGAATGTTGGCGATGTGAATCAATATACCATGGATGTCGCAACAGGCTCATCGATCCTTGGTGGTTTTCCCAGGGTTCGGTCGATGAACCTGTACTGGACTGTAACACCTACTAATGCAGTAAGCAATATCGAAACTCAGACCCGCAGGCTTGCATGTACGCGCTTACCCTCTTTAATCGGGCGGTGGCAGTTCGATGACCCCACTAACTTTGGGAAGGCATCTTTAGGGACTGACCTGGTTGCTTCGGGCGGAGGTTTTACCCCGGTAGATGGTCCTTCGGCCAGGGATAAAGCGGTAAGTGTTGCCAAAGGTAGCTATTTCAAATGCCTGCATGGCCTGACTTCGGGGCTTGGTGACTACACGATTATGTTTTATGTTCGGATACCCAGCAATGACGGGGTTCATGTGCTGATGCAGACCAACAATGCCAATCAGGGTGATCATTTCATGCAAATCAACGCTGCCGGACTTGTCAATTTCCCGTCATTTGCTGCCGTGCCTAATTATTACACCATTGGTGTCGGGCATTGGCATCGCGTTTTTCTGTCGGTTACCGACGGAAAATATTCAAAGTGTTACATCGATGGGGAGTATACGCGGGATTTTCCGTGGGGGGTATTGCCTTCCTATCAACGCCAGATTCTTGATCCCAACGGTGTTCTGTTCTTTGCCGATGACAGTGGTGAAGACAATGAAATTGAAGTGGCCGATATTGCTTTATGGGACATGCCGTTGGAAGATGTTGAAATGCTGCAGTTTAACGGATTGTCCCGGATCTCAAAAACCGGGATAACTGCTCCTTACTATACGGCCAGCCATGTGGCTGCGGGAGACATTAAGTACTTTTTAGACGCAATGCCCGGTTCAACCTGGTACAGCAATTTATCACTTCCGCACTACATTGTACTCGATTTAGCGACATCGAGGGATCTTGGCAGGCTTGTTCTTTATACTTCTACATGGGGTGCGGCGAACCCTAAAACCGTGCAGGTGTTAATCGGCGATCAGCCAAATCCCAATGGTTCCTGGACACAGATCGGTGAAGTTGTCAGGGGCGGAGCGGGTATTGCCACCTGGGGAGGGATATTGACGTATGACTTTCCGGAGGTGAACGCAAACACCCGCTACCTTAAGATCCTCATGCCCGACTATTATTTGATGAATGCACTGAATGGTTTCTCCATTTATGAAAAAGTTAAGTAGGCAGTTATGAATAGGTTTCTATATTTACTAATGCCAGTTGTTTTGCTGGCAACATGCAGCAGCGATGGTGATGATTCGTCCGCTAACGAGCACTATTTCAAAATTGAGAGCGGCGAAAAGGCCTGGTCAGTAAACGGACAAAGCGCCACGCAGAATTACACGGTGAAGTCGAACGGGCAATGGGATATTATCCGCAAAAGTATCGAAACATGGGCGGAAGCAAAGCCGACTTCCGGTGAAAACAACGGTTCTTTCAGTATTAAAGTTGGAGAAAACAAGACCGGGAAAAATCGTTCCATGCAATTTGCGTTCATGCTGAACGGTGAAGAGGTGCCTGGCCCGGAGTGGATCACCGTTTCTCAGGAAGGTAAGGAGGTCATCTATGATGAAATGGCTAATCAGGATCTTACCGTCATCAAGGCTGGTATTCCGGCTTACGGTTCGACACAACTGACCTATCGACGCAACGGAAGTTCCGTGTTTTCGGTCGAAATGGAAACGCCGGTTGTCGTTGGCGTGGCCGATAAGCCTGAGGGATGGGGGTATTTCCAGTTTCCAAACATCAGGAAGAGCGACGTCGGCAATGTACTTGTCGCGTCCTGGTCGATGAGCGCCGACTCAGAGAGCAGCTATGGAAAAGGCGGTTCTGGCTTCAGGTTGTCGGACGACAACGGGAGAACCTGGTACCCGGCAACATCTGCTCCTTCCGGGGGTGAACTCAAACTTCCCAATGGAGGCCGTATCAGCGTTAATACGCCGGTCGCTTTGGATGTCAAGTCATTACAACTTCCTGAGCCAATCGCCACAGCAAAGGAAGCATACGGACGGAGTTTCGTTTTTTATCGGATGAACGAACTTCCCGATGTTTTGCGAGGCGTATATATCAACTACTATGATCCTGCCGGTAAATACACGCGTATCCATGCGACGTTAGACGACCGGAATGTGGTGAGGTATGCATCCGGAGACCTGTTCCCGATTGTATGGTGGGGCAATATGAAATTGCTACCCGACAATTCAGTGGTGATATGCATTTATCCGGCATTCTACGAAAACGAGTCGGGCGGCGTCAGTGCCTCGGGCGTTGCCTTTTACCGGTCGACCGACTATGGGATGACATGGAAGATCGTGGGAAATATCCCATACCAGCCCGACCTGGTTACCGATCCTAACGGGAACAAGCGGTTGGCGTTCGGCTATACGGAACCATACTTTGAAATCCTGAAGGACGGGACATACCTTTGCGTGATGCGGACCACCGATGGTTATGGCAACAGCCCGATGTATATTTCGCGGTCGACCGATCAAGGTGCAACCTGGTCGAAACCGACACCGTTTACGCCCTCGGGCGTACTTCCCAAGTTGATTCAACTGGATAACGGGGTGTTGGTTCTGGCCTCGGGCCGTCCCGGCGTCCAACTGCGTTTTTCGCTTGACGGGAAAGGCGGGGAATGGACGGATCCGTTTGAGATGCTGGCGTTTGAAAGTGAGAATGATGAGGTTTCGTGCGGTTATCCTTCTGTGCTGGCAACCGGTCCGGATAGCTTCCTGTTGATCTATTCCGACTTTAAATATCTGAACCAAAAAAATGAAATAAGAAAAGCGATCAAGATCAGGCAAGTAAAAGTAACCCCGGCTAAATAGATAGTTCCATTGCACCCAAAGCAATCTTTGGGTGCAATATTTAGTTTATAATCAACAACGTAATGATACCAATAAAGAAAAAAACTGTAAACCTTTGCGGCGATAGAAAACCGGAACTGATAACCAGTGTAGGAATAAAATAATGAAATTGTAAACCTTATACGTTAAACCTTCTCTAATCTGTCAACCTTTTTCAGTTTAAGTCAGTATGTTGATGTCAGTTGTTTTGTCCTGAAAATGGGATCTTCAAAATAAAAACCGGGTTTCCCGGTTTTTTAGTTATGAGTGAAACACCAGCAGGGGCGTTTTCACGTGGAATACCATTTTGCGGGCAATGCTCGGGTTGAAGATCCGGGTGATCATATTGCGCTTGTGGGTAGTCAGGGAGAGAATAT
>CAZOYZ010000147.1:0-10684 GCA_964584045.1 uncultured Prolixibacteraceae bacterium
GGGTGAACCTGGGCGTAAACCTTAATTTTTAACCGATAAAAGACAGGATAATGAAGACAACATATAAAATGAAACTACCGGCAATCCTTGTATTGGGTCTTTTCTTGTTCGCCTCGTGCGAAGATTACCTGGATAAGTCGCCCGAGCTCAGTATCACGGAAGATGATGTTTTTTCCAAATTCCCGACTTTCCAGGGATATGTGGAGAACATCTACCAGAATGTGCCGCAAATCGACATGGGATCCGGGAGTGCCGGCGAAATGAACTACAATTATGGGGATGAAGAGCTTGTTTCCAGTTCTATGTGTTTGGACAGTCATTTTGATACAGGTAACAGTTGGCGTTGGACAACTACGGCCTGGAGCCCATACGCAGGAGATATTAGCCTGCAGATTGGTAATGGGGAGAGCGGGAAAGATCAGGGTAAAAAAGGATGGTGGCATAACGGATGGTTAGGGATTCGGCTTTGCAACGTCGCGCTGTCCCATCTTGATGATCTCCAGATTGCCGATTCGCAGCAATTATTAACAGAACAACGCAACTTACTGGAAGGCCAGGCTCGTTTTTTTCGCGGCTTTTTCCATTTCCATATATTGAGGTCATTTGGCGGTATTGCCTATGTCGATACGGTGTTTGCGCCTTCCGATAAGATCAGGCTTCCCCGCCTCTCGTATTACGAAACGGCCATGAAGGTGGCTGAAGATCTGGAAAAAGCAGCCGGATTGCTGCCGGTGAACTGGGATCAGCTTGCATCCGGCGAAGCGACGATCGGTTCGAACGAAGGACGTATTACGAAGCAGGCTGCTTACGGCTATCTGGGCAAAAACCTGCTTTATGCGGCCAGTCCGCTGATGAATGGCGTCTCAACGGGGGATTATAACTACAACACGGAATTATGCAAAGATGCAGCCGACGCATTTTTGAAGGTAATCAATCTGTCGAATGAGAATCCGGCCATTTTGGGCCTTCAGACATGGGCAGACTATTCTAAGAATTTTTATACCCTGGACGGCACGAATATGACCGTTTTAGGGAAAGAAGTCGTTTATACCGCCCCGATCTACTGGAATAGTAAACGGTGGAGGTATGGAGAACACTCCATGACCTTTCTTACCGGATATCTGTATGCTTCGCCGACGGAAAATTACGTGGAGAATTTTGGAATGGCTAATGGGTTATCGATCAAAGAACTTGATTCAGGATATGACCCGATGAACCCGTGGGTGAACCGGGACCCGAGGTTTGAATACAATATCCTGCATGATGGGGAAAAACTGATCGCTAAGGAGGGTCAGACAGACTCCTGGGCCCAGTTGTATGTGGGTGGCCGTCACCGCACGTCGAGTAACAGCAGAACGGGATATGGGCATACTAAATTTAAGGACATTACCTGTAATAAGTTTGATAATGGATGGGCTAAATATAGTTTTGAGGTTCCGTTATTGCGTTTGGCCGATATTTACCTGATGTACGCCGAGGCGGTCAACGAAGCGTACGGGCCTACGGGTAGCGCCCCTGGCGGGATTACAGCGGTGGAGGCGGTGAATATTGTCCGCAACAGGGCAACCCTTCCCGATGTGGATGCCCGTTATTATGCTTCAAAGGAGAAATTCCGTGAGTTCCTGCGTGAAGAAAGGGCCGTTGAACTGGCATTTGAGAACCACCGCTGGTATGACCTGCGGAGGTGGCATGTCGCCCATTTGCTTCAATATCGTGAAAAGTACACGCTCGATTTCGATAAGAACCATACCTATTTTAATAAGACATTGTATCTCACGCGGGTCTTCGAGGAAAAGCATTACTGGCTCCCATTCCCGACCGATCAGGTGACCTTGTACCCTGAATTTGAACAGAACCCGGGATGGTAATGGACATATTTATATTAAATTAAACGATGATAAAATGAATAGAAGTTATATAATATTCCTTCTGGCCATATTATTCCTGATCATTAATGTGAGGAAGGGATCAGGCCAGGAGCCTAAGGAAGAAAAATTGATAACAGTGAGCGCTGTTATTCAGGACGAAGATGGTCATGCGTTGCCTGATGCAAAAATATCGGGACGCGAAGGCGCCCTGACGGTGCGGACGGATCAGGACGGGAAATTTAACATTTCTGTTTCCCCGGGCAGCGATCTGCGGATTGAAAAAAAAGGTTTTTTTACGAAAACCATTACTGCTGACGGATTGTCCGCGGTGGTCAACCTTCAGAAAGCCCCGTTCCTGATGGATGATAACAGTGCCGTTCATATTGCTTTCGGTAAAGTTAGTAAGAAAGAACTATCAGGGGCTATCGATGTGATTAATCCTGAAGAAATGTTAACCACGAATGGTATCCATAGCTATGGTGAAGCGTTAACGGGGCGGTATTTTAGTCGGACGATGAGAAACCCTTTGGTGATCATTGACGGAGTAGCCCGTATGCCTTATGGAATAACAGCAGAGGAAATTGAGCAGATCACCGTTCTGAAGGATGTCAATTCTACTGTTTTATTTGGCACACAGGGGAGAGATGGCGTCATTCTAATCAAAACCAAAAGGGGAGAAGTCAATAAGCGCAGGATCAACATTGCGGTGGAACAGACTTTAGCCCAGCCCGTCATTTTACCAAAATATCTTGGTTCGGCCCGATATATGGAGCTGTATAATGAAGCTTGTGCCAATGATGGAATGGAAGCTGCTTACTCTGCCGAAACGATTGAGAACTACCGGTCCGGCAACAAGTACCGGTATCCGGATGTGGATTACTACTCGGGTGAATACCTTCGTGAATTCAGACCTGTAACCCGGTTGAATACGGAGTTTTCAGGGGGTAATCAAACCATACAGTATTATACCGATCTTGGATGGACCAGTACCGGAAGTTTGTACAACCTGGGTAAAGGAAAAGATGCCAGGACAAATGAACTCAATGCACGGGCAAATGTGAATGTGAAAATTAATGATTTCATCAAGGCTTCCCTCGATGCAACCGCGAATTTCGTTTTCGACAAATCACCTAATGCGGGTTTTACGATCGAGGGGTCATCGGTGCTGGGAGATTTCTGGGATGCTGCCGCAACCTATCATCCCAACTATTATTCTCCATTGATCCCTGTTTCCATGCTCGATGAGGCCACGAAAGCTTCGTTGGGCAAATCAACAAAATATATTGACGGGCAGTATCTTTTAGGAGGTACTACGCAATACCAGGACAATGTGTACGGCAACATGTTCCGGGCCGGATATACTCAGAACGTTGGCAGGTTAATGTCGATTACACAAGGACTTGATATTGACCTGAAATCGATCACGGAAGGCTTGACTTTTAAAACACTGGTTGGCACGGATTTATTTAACCTTTTTGTGCAACAGGTTGCCAACGACTATGCTGTTTACCAACCCACCTGGACAGCGGTGGACGGCGTTGATCAGGTAACCGGATTAAAAATAATTGGGAAAGATGAAGCCTCGGGTGTACAGAACATCGATGATGCTTATTTCTACCGTCAGTTTACAGCACAGGGTATCCTGGATTACAGTCGGAAATTTAACGATGTACACTCCCTGACAGCTACCGGCCTTGCATATTTTGCCAAATTGCGCCGCGATTACCTCACCATTGACGACCGGGTTGCCCATCTTGGATTGCGTTTGGCATATGATTATGACAAAAAGTTCTTTGTTGATTTCAGCGGCGCTTATAATCATTCCATCAAATTGAAGAAGGGTAACAGGGATATACTTTCACCAACGATCGGATTAGGCTGGGTGGTGACTGAAGATACTCCCGGTGTGGATTTATTAAAGCTGAAAGTTTCGGCTGGTATCCTGAATACCGATGTCACAGAAGACCTTGATGACCGTTTTCTTCTCAGTACCACCAGTGATGCCAGTTACAGACGATATGAAGGTAATTTGCAGACGAGCGGTAGCTATGGATGGAACGAGTCCTGGACCAACAGGGCTGTTATCGTGACCAGCTATGCCAATCCGGACCTGACTTATGAGAAAATAAAAAATTTCAATATTGGCATGGAAGGTTATTTCTTTGAGAAATCGCTGTCTATTGATGCGAATGCTTTTTATATCAAAAATTCAGGTATCATTGTTCAACGGAGTAGTCTGTATTCTGTCATGCTGACAAACAACATCCCCTATGAGAATTACAATGCGAACAGTTATAAGGGGGGGGAAGTGGCCATCAACTGGTCAAAGGAAGTCCGCGATTTTTCGATCAACCTTGGCGCCAATATGATTTACAGGACGTCTAATATCGATAAGCGGGACGAGATCCATCAAAATGATTTCCAGTACAGGAAAGATAATCCGGTTTCGAGCATATTCGGTCTTGAAAGTGACGGTTTTTACACCAGCGCCAGTGACATCAGCGGCAGTCCTGCATCGTTGTTCGGCGTGGTTCAGCCCGGGGATATCAAATACAAGGATCAGGACAATAATGGCTATATTGACGAAAATGATGCAGTGTACCTTGGGGATTATAATTCATCGTTTGCGTATGGCCTTAATTTGACCCTGAAATACAAAGGCCTTAGCCTGTATGCCTTATGTGACGGACAGAATGGCGGACATTCTGCGGTCAGCAATAATTATTACTGGGTTGATGGCGATGACAAATACTCTGAAGAAGTACTGAACAGGTGGACCGAAGCCACTGCCCAAACCGCGACTTACCCGCGTTTGACGACCAAAAGCAGTAGTAATAACTTCCGGACGTCGGATTTCTGGTTATACGATACGTCATTCTTTAGAATTAATCGTGTACAATTGACCTATGAATTTCCGAGAGGTACTTTCTCCAACTGGGGGGTGAAAGACTTCAGCCTGTATGTGCGTGGTTCGAATTTGCTTATGCTGGGCAAGAATGTTGACATCATGCAACGGAGCATAGGGTCGCAGCCATCGTATAGACAATTTGCTGCCGGGTTAAGGGTTTCGTTTTAACTAAACTAAAAATGAATGAAGATGAATACGATCAATAAATTTTTGCTGTGCCTGTTTCTTTGCCTTGCGGCCGGCGCCTGCGAAGAGATCCTGGAACCTGAAAAATCGAATATCTACACGAAGGACCGGGTTTACAACGACCCGCTGTTTGCCGAGGGGTTGATGATCAGGGCTTATGATGTGCTTCCGGAAAGTTATGGCAGTGAAGATGCAGCAACTGACGACGCTGTTTCAAACGACAAGACCAGTTCGTATCTACGGATGGCAACAGGTCAATGGGCGGCCAATTATGATCCGATGAGTATCTGGAGTACCTGTTATGGCGCTATTTTCAACCTGAATTACTTTTTTTCGATAGCTGACGATGCCAGCTGGAGTTGGGAAAGTTCGGTCAGGAATGAAATGTTTAAAAGGCGGCTGAAAGGTGAATCGTATGCGTTGAGGGCCTATTATCATATGCGCTTGTTGATGTATTATGGAGGGATCGCGACTGACGGGACCTTAAAGGGCGTACCCTATGTCACAGAAGTGTTGAACCCTGAAAATGACGATTGGAAGAAGTCAAGGGGTGTTTTCCAGGAATGTGCAGATCAGGTGATGGCTGATTTCGATGCAGCTTCCGCCCTCTTACCGTACATATGGCAAAATATTGCCGGATATGCTGACAGCACCACAGTATATGGCGTGCATAACAAGAACCGCATTAACGGGCAGATCGTCAAGGCGCTTAAAGCGCGTCTGGCCTTGCATGTGGCCAGTCCGGCCTATAACAATGGTTCCTATCATGCGGTCAGATGTGCCACGGCTGCCACTTTAGCGGGTGAGTTACTGACTGAGATCGGAGGCGCAAACGGCCTGAATTCGGCAGGACTTGTGTTTTACGATGCGGACAATGACATTAACATTGCCGAAATCCTGTGGAGAAATAATACGTACAGCAGCAGGACAAAAGAACAACAGTGTTTTCCGCCTTCCTTATACGGGAACGGCGATATGAATCCCACCCAAAACCTGGTCGATGCTTTCCCGATGAAAAACGGTTACCCGATCACGGCAGCCGAAAGCGGTTATAGTCCGGACATGCCTTATGCGAACAGGGACCCCCGGTTAGCTGCCTATATCCTGTACGACGGAAATAAACTGGGTAACACAACGATAAGAACCCACGTGGATGAACCTTCGAATGGAATAAACAAGCTTACCACATCGACCAGGACCGGGTACTATTTGAAGAAACTGCTACGCCCGGATGTGAACCTTAACCCGGCTGCGATTAATACAAAAACGCATATCTATAATCATGTGCGTTATACCGAATTGTTCCTGATCTATGCCGAAGCGGCCAACCAGGCCTGGGGACCCGATGCCGATCCGAATGGTTACGGGTTTACGCCGCGTACCGTGATCCGGGCCATCCGCAAACGGGCAGGCATTACTCCGGCCTCTGATCCCTACCTGGCTTCTCTGACTACAAAAGAAGCATTGGCTGGATTGATCCGTAACGAACGCAGACTGGAACTTTGCTTCGAAGGATTCCGGTTCCAGGATCTGAGAAGATGGAAGCTTGATCTTACCGAGGCGGCCAAAGGGGTGGAAATCAGTGGTGCTACCTATACGCCGATCAGTGTAGAGAGCAGGAATTATCAGCCATACATGTACTATGCTCCGATTCCGAATACGGAAATCCTGAAAAATGAAAATTTACTTCAAAACCAGGGATGGTAGGAACTTATTAATTCAAAAATATTATTTATATGAGAAAAATGAAAATATTATCAGGCATTATCCTGGTCACATTAGGGATATTCTCCTGCGATAATCAGGATTGGGATTTTGACGATTTTGATTATACGACATCCTACTTTCCTTACCAGTACCCTGTAAGGACGCTGATCTTCGGAGACTATGCCTATGATAACAGTAATGACAATGCATTGAGATTTGAGATCAGCGCAACCTGGGGAGGAGGCTATGAAAATAAAGAGAATGTGATTGTTAATTTTCAGGTCGATGAAAGCCTTGTGGAGAATTTGTACAATAACACCGGGGGCACGCCGATTTTAGCGTTGCCGCAAAGTTATTATACTTTAAGCGACAATAGTAAGATCATGATCCCTAAAGGAGAGAAAGATGGAAGTATAACGGTGCAGCTTACGGAGGCTTTTACTGCTGATCCACTTGCTATTGGGGTGAATTATGTAGTCCCGTTAAGGATCACCAGTGCCACCACCGATTCGGTGCTGGTGGGAAGTTCAACCATGACCGATCCTGATCCCAGGATAGCAGCCAACTGGGTTAAAAAGCCTAAAAATTTCACGTTGTTTGGCATCAAATACATCAATGAGTACGATGCGAAATACCTGCTCCGGGGTCGTGATGTGGTCAAAAATGGCGCCGGACAGGATCAGGAAACCATTGTTTACCGGAAGACGTACGTGGAGCAGGATGAAATTGTGAATGTGACCACAGTTGCAAGACATGTGGCCCGCTACAGCAACAACGTCCGGCTTTCGGCAGGAAGTCCGGGGAAGTTTTCGATGGATATGACATTCACCGGAGGGAACTGTACCATCGCCAAAACAGCCGATTCGGCTTACGAGGTGACCGGAACGGGCAAGTTTGTCGAAGACGGCGATTCGTGGGGAGGCGAAAAACGGAATGTATTGCACCTGGATTACCAGGTGAATGACGGTACTTATATCCATAACGTAAAGGATACGCTTGTCTTCCGGAACAGGACGGTGGTGTTTGAAGAATTCACGCCGCTTATTCAGGCAGATTAGTTTGTTTCTTCTTTTTAACGGCTTACCCTGTAGATTTGCTACAGGGTAAGTTTTTCTAAGGCAGTCCGGTTTTTTAGCAAAAATTTTGCTGGGTGAAAAGTATATGTTTGTCGAAGTCGTAGAGAAAATCAGGAGAAATGCGGGACTAATAGAAAATAAGTTTATGAGGAAGGTTGTGAGGAGGATTCGGTCTGTTTTTTTTATTCTTATTATTCCGGTGCTTGCTGTAAGCAATGATCCCGGAGAAGGTTGGAATGCAGGAACAGCAAAGATTAAAATAACCCCTCGGCAGCACATGTGGCTGGCGGGATATGCCTCGCGGACAAAGCCTTCGGAGGGAGTCATTCACGATTTGTGGGCGAAAGCCCTTTTTTTGGAAGATCCGAAAGGCAATACCGCGATGCTGGTGACCACCGACCTGCTTGGTTTTTCCAAAGAACTGTCGGATACGATCCGGAACCGACTGAAAGACCAATGCGGATTAACAAAAGCCCAGGTAATCCTGAACAGTTCGCATACTCACTCCGGACCAGTTCTGACCAATTCCCTGAGGATGATCTATTCTCTGGACAGTGTCGAGGAGTTGAAAATTGAGAGGTATTCCGCATGGCTGGCCGATCAGATCCTTGTGCTTGCAAAAAAAGCGCGAAAAGCGGCACATCCGGTGAATATTTATACGGGAAACGGAGTGGTCCGCTTCCAGGTAAACCGCAGGAACAACAGTGAGAAGAAAATCAGGGAGCTGACGGAACTGAAAGGGCCAAATGATTTCGCAGTGCCTGTTTTGAAAATTGAGAGTAAGAAAGGACAGACCGAGACAATCGTCTTTGGTTATGCCTGCCATCCTACCGTGTTAAACGGGTACGAGTGGTCGGGCGACTATCCCGGTTTTGCACAACTGGAGCTGGAAGAAAGGTTTAAAGGAGCAACCGCAATGTTTTTCCAGGGGGCAGGGGCCGATCAGAACCCTCTGCCCCGCAGGTCGCTGTCTCTGGCAACACAGTATGGCCGGGAGCTGGCCGCTTCCGTGGAACAGGTTTTGACTGAAAAAATGACAAAGCTGGAGCCGGTATTAAAAACCGCTTATACAGAGGTCAGCCTTGAGCTGAACGGGCCGCCACCGGCGGAGGAATTGATTGAAATCGTAAAACACACCGACGGCTTTAAGAAAATCTGGGCCGAAGGCCTGCTGGAAAAAATGAGAGCAGGGATCCCTGTAAAGACCTCTTACCCGTACCCGGTTCAGTTCTGGCAATTAGGCGGTCAGAGTATCGTCAGCCTGGGAGGTGAACTGCTGGTTGACTATTCCATTAAGCTAAAGCGGATTTTTGGTCAGGATACGTTTGTCATGGGTTATTCGAACGACATGATGGCATACATACCGGGTGATCAGGTTTTACAGGAAGGAGGTTATGAGGGCGAAAGTTCCCAGATCGAGTATGAATTGCCTTCAACATGGAAGGCGGGTATAGAGCGGAAAATTCTGAAGGCCGTCATCGAACTGGCAATCCAAACGGGAAAGGTATTGGATGGTGAAGAGGAAGAAGTCGTGAAAGGCACGATCGAATTCGCTTCTGAACAAACGATCCTGAACAAATCAGGCAGGAATGCGGAATGATACCGGTTCCGGTACAGGACACGCGCGGGTCACTCGGGGAAAGCGAAGCAGACGAGAAGGCGAAGGATACGCTAAAGTGAGGAAATGCAAAAGCCATACTGGAAATCAATTTAATGATCATGAAAAGAGTTGTACTTGTTTTGCTGATCGCGATGTTTGAGATCATGCGGTCTTCTGCCCAGGAAAAGGAGCTGAACTGGGTTCTTGAATCCGGCAAGGCCGAATGGCAGGCCAGGGATTCACAGGGAGAATTTGTTTTTGATGATTGTCTTTGGGTAGCCGGAGGCTGGGAGTCCCCAAAAAAGCCTAATATGCTGGATGTCTGGAAATCGTCTGACGGGAGAGAATGGGTTCAGATACTGGATCATGCTCCGTGGGTTCAGAGTGATTTGCCGGTATCGTTGGTATTTAAGAACAGAATGTGGATCATGGGCGGAAGAAAATTGCCCGGTACAGAGTGCAGTAACAAGGTCTGGTCATCAAATGACGGGGTGAACTGGAAGCTTGAAACTTCCGATGCGGGATGGAGCCCACGGCTGGCTCCGGGATTTGCGGTGTTCAAAAACAGAATGTGGGTGCTCGGCGGCACCAGCGACTTTTATAAAAATAACGACACCACCCTGATGAATGATGTCTGGTGCTCCAAATACGGAAGAAAATGGGAACGGGTTGCGGAGCATGCCGGATGGTCGAAACGGGCCCATGGGCAGGCAGTTGCTTTTAAAAATAAGATCTGGATGTTGGGAGGGGGACAACGAAGTCCCCGGGTTATCCCGACAAATGATGTTTGGTGTTCGGACGACGGCGTAACCTGGAGCCAGGTAACCGGTTCTGCCGCCTGGAAGCCAAGACTGTGGTTCTCGGCAGTGGTTTACCGTGACAGGATATGGGTTTTGGGTGGCTGGTCAAAAGAAAACGGGAATTTTAATGATGTCTGGTATTCAAAAGATGGAATGAACTGGACGGAACTCAAGACCGGGACCATTTGGTCGGAGCGCCACGAGTTTTCAGCGTTCGTGTTCAGGGACCGGATCTGGGTTGCCGGCGGATGCGCAGGGGAAGATAATCTCCTGAACAGTGAGGTATGGAGCTTATTTATTCCGCGGGAACAAGAACATTAACTAAGAAAAAAATGGAAAACATATGAAACGAACACTACTTATCCTGACATCCGTTGCCGGTTTGTTTTTGTTAGGTTGCAGGCCGGCGCCGGAATCTCAGCAAAAGGCCACGGAGCGTGTGGATCTGGAAGGATTCTTCCGGGATCCACCTGCCGTTTTCCGCCCCTGGGCATATTGGGTCTGGACCAACGGAGATGTCAATCAGGCCGAATTAACCC
>CAZOYZ010000148.1:0-10625 GCA_964584045.1 uncultured Prolixibacteraceae bacterium
CGGCAAGGTCACCGACTCTTCCGGCGCTCCCCTGCCGGGAGTCACGGTAACCATAAAAAATACGACCCAGGGAACCATCACTGATGCCAATGGAAACTATTCGCTCACCAACGTACCTGGTAATGCGATTCTGGTTTTCTCGTTTGTGGGGATGAAAACAGAGGAACTCCCCGTTAGTGGGAAAGACTCCATCAACATAACCTTGAACGAAGAAACTTTTGGCATAGAAGAAGTGGTGGCTATTGGGTATGGCACGCAGAAAAAGAAGGACATCACAGGTGCGATCTCCAGTATTGATGTCTCGCGGATTAAAGATACCCCGGCAGCTAACGTGAGCCGATTGCTGTTAGGACAATCTTCCGGTGTAGCAGTAAAACAAACTTCGGGTACGCCCGGCAGAGAATTGGAAGTTACCATTAGGGGTGTAAGCTCTTTAGGAGCAGGAAGCGAGCCATTATTCGTAATAGATGGTTTTCCGGTAGGTACCTCCATTGGACAGAATTTGAATGCAAACGATATTGAGACAATTACCGTCTTGAAAGACGCTGTCTCCACTGCAATTTACGGAGCCAGGGGTTCAAACGGCGTAATCCTGATAACGACCAAAGATGCTAAGTCAGGAGAATTGAAACTAAACGTCACTGCAAATTACGGAGTTCAGAATATCCCTGAATATCGAAAAACAAAAGTATTGAACGGAGAAGAATTTGCTCAATTTAAAAAAGACGCGTTCATGGACAAAATCAGGATATTGGAGAACAGAGAGCCATCGATTGAAGAGGTTCCGCTTGACTATCGCTATCCGGAACAAACCAAAATTTCAACGAATTGGTTTGACGCCATCCTGAATCAAAATGCAAAATTTCAGGACTACAATATCACACTTTCAGAAGGGAACGGAGATATTCATTCACTGGTCTCAGTTGGCGTTATACAACAGGAAGGGGCATTGATAAATACCAAGTATGATAACTATTCTGCCCGTGCTAACATCGGAGGTAAAATAAACGATTTTATCAACATGGAACTTAACATAAATGGTTCCTATACCAACCGAACTAATGCAAACTCTGAAGGATTCTATGGAGTGGTCGGTATAACTTATTTACTGGATCCGCGGGAACCAATATACAATACAGATGGCAGTTATAATAATTATATCGGGGGGCACGATGGAATTATTGGATTCTATAATCCTGTTCAATACCTGAACGAAGTTGAAACTACCACAGAAATAGGTGATTTGTTATCGAATGGATTCCTGGAATTTACTTTTCTGAAAAATTTCAAATTCAAATCATCAGTAAATGCAAAATACAATTTTCTCTCAGGCAAAGATTACATGCCATCCACTATTTCGGCACAGGATCAGCCTGCACCCAGAGATGCGTGGGAACAAGATCAGGATACAAGACTCATTAACTATTCTACCGATCAATTACTCACATACAACAACGAATTAGGAGACCATCAATTAAATGTGCTATTGGGATTTACTGCCCAAAAGGAAACTATAAAACAGCTAGTTGGCTCGGGTTCCGTATTTCCGAATGATCTGATTCCTTTTCTGAGTGCTGCATCAAACAAAAACGCAAATTCCAGTGAATATGGATGGAGCATGCTGGCTTATTTTAGCAGACTTAGCTATTCCTTCAAAGATAAATACTTATTAACTACAACCTTCCGCAGGGAAGGGAGTTCCCGATTCGGTTCCAATAACAGATATGGCAATTTTCCCGCAGTATCAGTGGGATGGCGAATTTCAGAAGAGCCATTCATGTCCGGAATTTCCTGGCTGAATGACTTAAAGCCAAGAGCAAGCTGGGGGGTAACAGGAAATAATAGTATTGGAAATTATTCCTCCTTGGCATACATGAGTCAAAATGGATATATATTAGGCAATAATTTTACCAGTGGCTATCTAATTGGTTCATTTGCAAACACGAAATTGGGCTGGGAAAAATCGAAACAATTGAATCTTGGTTTAGATTTGTCCGCTTTTAACAACAAATTAAGTCTCACCACAGAATATTATAAAAGAATTACCAGCGATATGCTGTTTTCCATGCAAGTGCCGGCGATTGCCGGGTTTACAAGTAGCTTGTCTAATGTGGGAGAAGTTGAAAATAAAGGATTTGAATTTGAAATCGGATACAAGACAAAAGTAAATAAAATAGGTCTGTGGAGTAATTTCAATATTTCATTTAACAGGAACAAAGTCCTTGAATTACGCGGGGAAAATGACAAAGAACTATGGAATGTAGCGGATCTTTATAATGCTTGCTATCTTTCAAAGGTTGGTCGCCCAATCGGAATGATAATCGGATACAAAGTCGTGGGTATTTTCAATAACTGGCAGGAAATCGCTGAATCTCCGACGCAGGATGGAGCAGTTCCTGGTGATTTCAAATATTTTGATGCCAGTGGTGACGGAACCATATCTTACGGGATCGGACCTGATATGGTCGAAATAGGAAACCCATGGCCTAAGTATACCTGGGGTTTAAACTTTGGTGGCGATTATAAAAATTTTGATTTGAGCGTTCTTCTTACCGGAGCGATGGATTATGACATTTACAGACGGGTCGAAGCGTCTACTTTAAATCTGGATGGTGTTTTTAATGTATTGGATAAATCCAAGGAGCGGTGGAGATCACAAGAAAACCCCGGGTCCGGCAGAGTTCCAGGTACGAACAACTGGAAGTGGCATCGTGAAGTTAACTCGAGCTACGTTTATGATGGGAGTCATTTATGGGTTAAAAATGTAAGTCTGGGTTATAGCCTTCCGAAATCAGTTCTTCGGCACTGCAATGTCAGAATAAATCTGAGCGCCGACAATTTGTTATTGATAACAAAATTCCCCGGGAATAATCCGGACGTTGACACTTATGGAGACGGTACTCTTTCATCTTATGACAGTGAGGCCTATCCAGTTCCCAGAACTTTTTCTATTGGAGCCAACATAACTTTTTAAATATGAAAAATATGAAAAATTACTTAACAATTATAATCGGCTTAATCCTTTTCTTTATTCAACCATCGTGTACGGAAACATTTCTTGATAGAACTGATCCTACGAAAATCGCATACGACAAGTTTTATAGTAATAAGGAAGAAATTGTACAGGCGGTTAATGGCATTTATGGGTTGTTGCAGGGGATTGCTGGTGAACAATATATGTTGAATGAACTCATCTCTGATAATACAACTGTTGACTTTAATCCGGATTCCCGGTCTGAAGCGAATAGTACAGAGGCATTTGAGTTTTGGACATTAAATCCTGCAGTTGTGGATATTAATTCAGTATATACGCAGTATTATTACGCATTTCATAACATCAATTATTCATTGCTTAAGTTGAAAAATACGACCATCGCTGATGCTGACAAAAACGAGTCCGAAGGGCAGTTGAAATTTCTCAGAGCTTATCTTTATTTTGAGTTGACTCAATATTTTGGAGACGTAATACTGCTCACAGAACCATTGGATGCACCTTCCAAAGCATGGGATTATTCAAGAGAACCACAAGAGCAAGTATATACGCAAATTGAGAATGACCTTATTGATGCAACTTCTAAACTTCCAATAAATTACAATGGCAAAAACATAGGAAGAGTAACCAAAGGCGCTGCTTTGACTTTATTGGGTAAAGTTTACCTCACAACAAAGCAATACGCAAAGGCAACAGAGACACTTAAACAGGTTCTTCCATTGGGTTATAATTTATTACCTTCTTATGCAGATGTTTTTGATCCACAGAAAAAAAACGGAGCAGAATCCATTTTCGAAGTTCAGTTTCAGGGAGGGAATAATCTAGGTGAGGCAAGTGGCTTTGTTTATGTCTTTTCGCCAAGACTTTCGAAGGACGCAATTACAGGATGGCCCCAAAGTAATACCCAAGGATGGAATATCCCGACCAACGATATGGTTGCCGCTTACGAAGAAAGTGATTTACGAAAAGACGCATCTGTCGGGTTAGACTTTATAAGTCCGGTTACCGGGAAAGTGGTACCCTATATTAAGAAGTATGCCCACCCCCATAGTATTCACGGACAGACGGACGATAACTGGCCGGTGTTACGATATGCGGATGTCTTGCTGATGCTGGCCGAATCTATTAACGAGCAGGGGGGACCTACTTCTGAAGCTTATGGTTACCTGAATCAGGTGCGCCAACGCGCAGGCCTTGACCCGATAAGCGGGCTTAATCAGCAATCCTTTCGTGAAAAAGTACTTCACGAAAGGAGGGTGGAACTGGCATTTGAAAACTGGCGTTGGTTTGATTTGAAACGAACTAAAACTCCGGCAGAACTTACACAGTTTCTAAATGCTTATGCTGCCAGGGAAAAGGCAAATCCAACTGTTGACAGACAGGGTGTGCCCTTTGGTAATATGGATTATGTGTTTGAAGAACATGAGGTGATCTTTCCTATACCATATAATGAGATTTTAGTCAACAATAAATTAGCTCAAAATCCAGGATACAATTGATAAAGAATCCGACATTGCTGCACTTTCCTTTTTTTGGATTTGAGCAGGAATCATTGGGTAATCTTTAAATGGGTAGTTCCCTTCCCGGGAACTACCCAAAACACCGGATATCTCTGAATATATCAGGATCAGAATGTCCACATTGACTTTCAATTCTATAATCAATTGAAAGTCATCTATTTGTGTTTTCAAATTGCTAATCTTACGAATACAAACAGAAAGGGATGATCATGAAAAAGAAAGTTCTAGTGCTTGGGTTGTTGATGATTATTACAGTTTTATGGAGTGAAAAGCCTATGGCTCTCAAAAATTTCTGCACCACGCAGATGGTAAGTTTAATGGGTCGCGGAAATACCAGAAATGGTCACGGAGAAAGCTCTTATGTTAGAAATCAGTCAGCAAAGCCCATACGACCTGCTTTAGATCAGTTGGCAAGCATAAGGCCGGGATGGAAGGGCGAAGTCATCGGAATTTCCGATCAAAGCTTCGCGGGATGGGAGGTGGCAATTGGCGATGCTGATAATGACGGGAAAAATGAGATACTTACAGGTGGTTGTCCTGACAGCAAATTAGATATGTATAAATATTCGAGAGGCATTTGGAACACAAAGACGCTGGGAACTAACTTTGCAGCGTGTTACCCGGGAATGGTTAAAAATATCAAAATAGATGACCTAAATAATGATGGTACCAACGAAATTATTCTCGGGACAGGGCAGGAAAAAGAAGATTTTGCACGATTATTTATTTTAAGTACAGATGGTAATGTACTGACAAAAAAAATAAAAACTCAAACAGACAAGGCCGCAAGTGCTTACACACATAATTTTGGCATATGCGACATTGATGGTGACGGGGTGAAGGAAATACTATCGGCCTATTGCTGGAGTGGAGAAAATTATCGCTACAATGTTGACTATTCGCTTACTTCCATAAGGAAAACAATGATCTATCAGAATTCAGGATCGGGTGAGGATGCGATGATAACGGATATCGATCATGACGGTCAGCCAGAATACATTCAAAGCGATTGCTTCCGAAAAGATGCAGCATATGTGCGCATCTTCAAATTTGATGCGTCAGGAAATTTAATCCCGTACATCACCATCGATGGCTATGATGGACATCCTGCATATCAGTGCACAAGTACGAGCGGAGACATAGACCGTGACGGGGAACAAGAACTAATTGTACAATGGAAACGCCACGAAGATGTGTCAAGGCAATCAATAATTGCTTACAAAATAAAGGAAGGAAAAGCATTTCCCATTTGCACCATCGCTGATGAAGATCCCGATTTGGACTCAGGTTTTTCTGAAAACAATTGCTATTGGGCCGATGCAGACAATGATGGAATGAATGAGCTTTATATCGGTACTCGCGGAGAAGAGATTATTTCTAATGGTAACGGTTATGCCCGTATTTTAAGGTTCAAAATAAAATCTATTTCCCCTCTGTCAATTCAAAAAGAAATTCTATTGGATTTTAATGTTGGTATTGCAGAATCATGTTGGATGAATATTGGCGATGCTGATCATGATGGATTGAATGAAATTGTGGTCGCCACCGGGAAAGGTTCCCGTATTGTTAGGGGCAGGTCTTATGTGGTGGTTTTAAAAAAGGAATAGTTGGCGTATACTCATCTGCTTTTAATTTATTGGATGAGTCCCGTCTTTCCATACAATCCAACTATGAAACTAAACAATTAACGAGGCCTATTATCCTCTACATCAAATAATATAGCGAGAAATGGCAAAAAAAATAATAACGTTTCTGTTCGTATTCTGTATTCTTTCTTGTTCTGGTAAAAATAAGGACCACTCCGGGAAGGATACTATTGAATGGAGAGCATATACCTATTGGTGGTGGCAAGGAAATGCCGTTGATTCAGCCAACATTGCATATAACCTGGACATGATGAGCAAGGCGGGAATCGGGGGTGCTCATATTGTACCTATCTATGGAATACGAGGCGAGGAGAACAGATTCTTAAGGTATTTATCTCCTGAATGGGTCAAGATGATAGAATATGCATCACAAAAGGCGAGTGAACTTGGAATGACACTCGATATGACCCTTGGTACCGGCTGGTGCTATGGTGGGAATTGGGTAGAAGCCAGGTATGGAACGATGAGCGCCGGATTTGAGATTATAAAGGACTGCAAAAGCAGTATGGTGATTGATTTATCACCAACATCAGGATACCCCGTAGATACCGTTTTATGCGTGTTGGCCGACTACGGAAATAGCAGACGGATAGATTTGTCACCATCGATATCCGGTCAAAAGGTCACTCTTCCCGGAAATATGCCGCAAGCAACCCTATATGTTTTGCGAATGCAGGGGCCTAAAACGTCCGTAAAGCGTGCAGCACCAGGTGCCGAGGGCCCTATGCTAAACCCATTTTCAACAAAATCATTTGAAGCATATGTTGAACCCTACGAAATTGCTTTTCAGGGAAATATGGGGAAATATATCAGTTCAATCTACCACGATTCTTACGAGTACTTTGGGGCCAATTGGAGTATCGAATTGCTTGAAAAGTTTGAAGCGTCCCGTGGGTACAGGCTACAGACATTCCTGCCGGAACTTTTGGATAAAGGAAGAACTGAGTTATCCCGCAGGGTAATAGCCGATTACCGCCAGACCATTTCTGAGCTACATGTGGCGTACATAAAATCAGTTAAGCGATGGGCAGAACAAAACCATACAAGATTCAGAAATCAGGCACATGGCAGCCCCACCAACTGGCTGGATACTTATGCCGTCGCCGATATTCCGGAGACAGAATCCTTTGGTTCTTCATCCTTTAAAATACCCAAATTTGACAGGGATGAACGATATATAAGCCCCGATAATGTACCCCAAATGGATATTTATAAATTCGCTTCTTCTACGGCACACGTTACAGGCAAATCTTTGATTTCCAGTGAAGCCCATACGTGGCTTAGGGAACATTTCAGGGTCGCATTGTCACATTGTAAACCGGAGCTTGATAAGCTGTTTGTTTCGGGGATTAACCGTATTTACTACCATGGGACCGCCTATTCACCTCGTGAAGAAACATGGCCAGGATGGCTATTTTATGCATCAACTAATTTTGCTCCCTCAAACAGCCAGTATTGCCATTTCTTCACACAGAATAAATATATTGAGAATTGCCAACAGATTTTACGATCTGCCAAACCCGACAATGAGGTACTTGTTTATTTCCCGTTTCAGGATATTCTTCATAATTGTAACGTGCAAGAAGATATCCTATTCAATATCTCAGTACATAATTCAAAAGAATGGCTTTTGAACTCCGAATTTCAGAGAACTCTTTCAGCATTAAAAGATAATGGATTCGGCTATGATTACATCTCCGATCTACAGTTGACAAACAGCAATGCGAGTGGGGGTGCTCTGAAAACAACCGGAAATACATATAAAACACTTATTGTTCCAAAATGTGAGTATATTCCACTTCAAACAATGCTGAAACTTGAAGAACTGTTAAAAGCGGGGATCAACGTTATTTTTGTGGAAGAATTGCCCCGGAAGCATAGCGGATATAGTGATCACCAAAAATCCCAAATCATCTTTAATGAAGTGCATCGGGATTTGCAGAACTCAATATTGCCGAACCTAAAAATAATAAATCTTGACAAGTTGTCTTTTCAACTTGCAGAATGGAGAAACAAACAGGAAAAACTGGCTTCCCACAAATTGGATTTTATTCGAAAAAAAGATGGCGATGACTATATCTACTTCATTTCGAATCTGAATAGCGGAGAAGACATCAATGACTATGTGCCAATTGCGGCTCCTAATAAAGAGTTCATTCTTTTCGATCCGATGACTGGAAAAAAAGGAAAGGCCAAAATACAAAGATCGGGTGAAGAAACCGCCGTATTGCTGCAACTGAAACCAGGGCAGTCACTTTTTCTTTTTGTCAGAGGTGAAGAATCAAATCTTCAGAGCTGGGGATACACCGGCAAGAAAATAAACGAATTTACCATCTCAGGCAACTGGAAATTGGATTTCCTGACAGGTGGGCCCAATTTGCCGGAATCAACCAGGATAAACGATCTGATCTCGTGGACTGAACTACCGGATACGATGGCCTCATACTTCTCGGGATTAGCACATTACGGCAATGATTTCACACTGGATTATTTCAATAAAAACGATAAATACATCATCGTTTTTGATAAAGTTAAAGAAAGTGTCTTAATACGTCTGAATGGAAGGAATGTCACAACATTATTCTCCTATCCGTTTGAAGCTGATATTTCTGAATACCTAAAAAAAGGAAGGAATCATATCGAATTTGAAGTGGCTAATTTGTCGGCGAACAGGATTCGATATCTGGATAAAAAGAAAGTTGACTGGAAAAAATTCAATGATATCAATTTCGTGGATATTAATTATGAAAGATTTGATGCATCAAAATGGAACCCTTTAGAATCAGGGCTAATCGGAGTTGTTAAAATTATTTGTTATGAAAAATATTAGTTGTTTTAAGAAATTAGTTGTAGTTAGTAAGCACTTTAACATCTTTGTTATGAAAACAAATACCAGTCACGCTGGAAATAGTCTGCTTTTATGGTTAGTGAGTCTGTTTTCGTTCTTTTTATACGCTTCCTGTAGCAAGGAAAAATCGAGCTCGGAGTATGATGTGGCGGCTTACTTCTGGCCGGCATACCATGACGAAGAAAGAAGCAAAGAAAATTTTTGGCCGCAGGGAATTGGAGAATGGGAAATTGTCAAACAGGGGACTCCGCGTTTTGACGGACATTATCAGCCTCGCGTTCCACTATGGGGTTATGAAATGGAGGATGATCAAAACGCAATGGAAAAGAAAATAGACGCTGCTGTTGACCATGGGATAAATGTCTTCATTTTTGATTGGTATTGGTACGATGGAAAACCGCTGTTGGAAGAATCGTTAAATGAAGGATTCCTGAAAGCTAAAAACAACTCTAAAATGAAATTTTATCTCATGTGGGCAAACCATGATGTCTTAGGCTATCAGTGGAACCATAATTTATATAATCCGGATACGATTATTTGGCAGGCTGAAGTAGACTGGAATAACTTTAAAACAATCGTTGAAAGGGTGATACAGCAGTATTTTAAACACCCCAGTTATTATAAAATTGAAAATAAACCCGTATTTTCTATCTGGAGCATCACTGAACTCGTCCAAAGTTTCAATAGCCTGGAGGAGACAAAAAGAGCGTTGGATTACTTCAGGCAGGAAGTAAAAAAGGCCGGTTTTCCCGGATTGCATTTTCAGCTTTCAGGATATACCCCTTTCAATATACTTGAAGAAAAATATGCGGAAGGAAAAAGTACCAATGAGATTATTGCACTATTAGACATAAACAGTATTACAGCTTACAACTGGGGTGGCGGAACAGATTATATAAAATTAGGGGAACATTCGATATCCCTTAGAGATAAATGGGATTCAATTCTATCAATCCCTTATTTCCCCAACGTGACAGTTGGGTGGGACGATTCGCCACGATTTCCTGAAAGAGGCAAGGAGGTTGTTTATATTAATAACTCCCCTGGCAGCTTCGCCGCTTATCTTCAAAAGGCGAAAGAGTATGCTGACAACCATCCGGAACAGCCCGGATTAATCACTATTAATGCCTGGAACGAATGGACTGAGGGCAGTTATCTTGAACCGGATATGAAATGGGGGTATGGTTATCTGGAAGCCGTAAAAAATGTGATAAGCGGAAAGTATGATCCATATTCAAAAAAGTAAACGCCAATCATTTTAGTTACAAATTCACTTGAGAAATAAATGGACTGATACTTACGACATGAGACATCTTATGTTATTAATTATTCTCGGCATTCTCTTCACAACTTGCTCAAATAGCAGGCTGGAAGAAAAAGATATTATTATAGAAAATGAACAATTTAGATTAATTGTTCGAAATGACGGAATTTGCGGGAGCTTGCTGTTTAAGCCCGCAAAAGAGGAGTGTTTAATTCCGGGAGAAAACATTCCCTTGTTTTCTGTGACGCAGGAACGGCCGTACCTTAATGAAATAAAACTGTCCCATCCCAACAAGAAAACGACTTTTCAGGCGAATTCGGTCCGCCGGGAAGGAGATCAATTGATCGTCGGCTTT